>NZ_JAVETM010000023.1:0-58115 GCF_034006065.1 Desulfobotulus sp.
TACCCCGGACCTTCCATCATCATCTGCTACGCCCCCTGCATCAACCAGGGCATCAAAAAGGGCATGGGCAAAACCCAGGAAGAGCAGAAGCTGGCCGTTCAGTCCGGTTACTGGCCCCTCTACCGCTTCAATCCCCTGCTGGAAGAAGAGGGCAAAAATCCCTTTGTTCTGGAATGCAAGGCTCCGGACGGAAGCCTTCAGGAATTCCTCTCCGGCGAAAACCGCTTTGCCATGCTGGAAAAGAGCTTCCCCGAAGAATCCAGAAAGCTCCGGGCGGCCATTGAAGCGGATTACATCAAGCGGTATGCGGCCCTGAAATACATGGCAGACGCCAAGGGCAGCGCAGAATAAAAAAATCCGGGAGGCCCTAAGGCTTCCCGGATGCAGGATAGAATGAAAAGGGGATGCGGCCTGATGCCGTGTCCCCTTTTTTGTTCCCTCCTCTGAACCGGATGTACAAAACCATCTGAAAATCTCGCCTTGCTTCCATCAACCTCTCACTGTAGTTTAAATTTTTGGCTCATATTGGATTTCAAGGCACGGGTATGCGGATGGCCCCCAGAACCAAACCCAGGATGAAGAAAAAAAGTGGCGGCAATGGAAATGTTGACTCTTTTTGACTCTGTGGCAAAGGGAAAGATCTGATGCCGGAACCCATAGGAAAACTCATTGCAAAGGGAGAGGCTTTGGATCTGGAGTTCAAGACCTGCCGAACCCAGCTGAACCGGGATGTTTATGAAACGGTCTGTGCCTTTCTCAACCGGAATGGGGGCACCCTGATTCTGGGCATACAGGATGATGGTACGGTTCAGGGCATTGCGGCGGATGCCATCGCGCAGATCCGAAAAGACTTTGTAACGGCCATCAACAACCCCCAGAAACTGTATCCGCCAGCCTGGCTTTCCATCCATGAAGAGGAGGTGGAAAACAAGAGAGTTTTACGCATTTATGTACCGGAAAGCTCACAGGTTCACCGATGCAGGGGCAGGATTTATGATCGCAATGAAGACGGCGATCTGGATATTACAGACCACACCGTTCAGGTGGCCCAGCTTTATCTTAGAAAGCAGGCAAACTACAGTGAAAACAAAATCTATCCCTGGATACAGCCTGAAAATCTGCGCCTTGACCTGCTGGATCGCTGCCGTAAATACCTGCGCATCAATTATCCCGGCCATCCATGGGCGGAGATGGGAGATCCGGAGCTTCTGAAAAGCGCCCAGCTCCTCCAGACAGACCCGGAAACCAGAAAATCCGGCATAACAAGGGCCGGTGTCATGCTCTTTGGGACAGACAATCTGATTCTGCAGGTCTGTCCTGCCCACCGTACCGACCTGATTTTAAGAAAAGTGAACCTTGACCGTTATGATGACCGGGATCTGGTACGCACCAATCTCATCGAAAGCTACGAACGCATTCTGGCCTTTGTCAGAAAACACCTGCCCGACCCTTTTTATCTGGAAGGCATTGAACGCCGCAGCCTGCGGGATGTGATTTTCCGGGAAGTGGCCTCCAACATGCTCATCCACAGGGAATATGCCAGCGGAGCCTCCTCACGGCTGATCATTGAATATGGCCGGGTTGTGGCAGAAAATCCCTGCAAGCCCCATGGTTTTGGCCTGCTGGATCCGGAAAAGACGGTTCCTTTTCAGAAAAATCCGATTTTAAGTGCTTTTTTCCGGGAAATCGATCGGGCCGATGAGCTGGGTTCGGGTATGCGCAAGATGATGCTCTACGGAAAAAAATATGGGGGTACAGATCCAAAGCTCATTGAAGGCGATATGTTCAGGGTTATCATCTCTGTCCCGGAATATGGCGCAAACCCTGCAAAACTGACAAAAATTCTATGTACTGCTGACAAAGACGCCAAGGAATCCGCCGTAGTCACAGGGCAAGTCACAGGGCAAGTCACAGGGCAAGTCACAGGGCAAGTCACAGGGCAAGTCACAGGGCAAGTTGAAAAACTACTCAAGACAGTTTCTCATGATATGAGTCGAAAAGAACTAATGGCTGGACTGGATCTTGTAGGCAGGGACAGTTTTGAAAAACTTTATCTCCGTCCTGCACTGGAAGCCGGATGCATTGAAATGACACTTCCGGATAAACCGAAAAGCAGCAAGCAAAAATACCGCCTTACGGAAAAAGGCCGCTTAGTGATTGAGACCATGGACAAAAATAAAGAGACATAGGCGAGGCCCTGTCTTTCATATTCTCCAGATAGTGGATCAATGACGATGCTTTGAATGGTTTTAACCCACCACAAAACGGCCCACCCGACCTCCCAGCTCCTCTGAAAGGCCTTCCAGAAGACGGACGGAGGCTCTCACTTCCGCACTGTTTTTTCTCAGCGATTCCGCAGCATGGCGGACCTTTTCCACCTCTGCGGAAGCTCCAGCAGCCGTTTCCCTGGCGCGGTGTACGCTGTCCCTCACCCTGTCCACCCCTGCGCCAATACCCGTCACAGCCAGGGCCATACCGGAAATTTCTTCCTGCCGGGCTTCCATGTCCAAAGCCATACCCCGCATAAGCCGCTCAAGACGTCCGGCCACCTCCACAATACATGAGATCCCTGCCTTTGCCTGCACGGCTGCGCCGTGAATCTCCTCCAGACGTTCCCGGATCTCTCCTGTGGCCTCTGCGGTCTGACGTGAAAGAATCTTGATCTCTCCTGCCACCACGGCAAAGCCCTTTCCTGCCCCTCCCGCCCTGGCGGATTCAATGGTGGCATTCAAAGCCAGCAGGTGGGTCTGGTCGGCAATTTCCGTAATGAGATTCACCACGTTTCGGATACCAGCAGCCGCAGCATCCAGCCGTTCCATGCCCGCCTGCGCCGCTTCAGAACGCGAAAGGGTGTCTTCTGTGGTTCTCAAGGCCTCTGCGCTGCGCCCCACAACAAGGCTGAGGGCTTCTTTCAGGCTTTCGGAAACCCGCTGCACCTGTCGCGTCTCCCCTTCCACGACTCGCATGGCCTCCATTACCGTGCCCATCTCCCCTTCCAATAGCCCCATCTGATGCTGCACCCCCTGGGTCCCCGCTTCCACTGCAACCGCAGTATTGCCAAGGGTTTCGCCCAAAGTGCCAAAGGTTTCCGCCTCCCTTCGGATGCTCTCCGCGCCCTGTGCAATCTCTTCCACAACCTTACGCAGCAGACCTAAAAAAGCATTAAAGGCCTGGGCCATACGCCCCACCTCATCCCTGCCCCGAACCGCAAGACTCCGGGTCAGATCTCCACCCCCTTCGGCAATTTCCCGGAAACGAAAGGCCGTTTCCCGCAAAGGCCCGGAGATGCGGGCTGCCATCCAGCGCACCAGCACAAAAAGACCAAGGGCAAGCACCGAGGTAACCCCCCCCATCCCCTTCCACACATCCCTTACGGCGCCCGCATGCTCCACACGCTGGGCATGCAGACGTTTTTCCACATCATCCATCCACAGATCCGCACACACAATCCAGTTCCATGCAGGCACATGGCGGTAGGCAAGGAGCTTTTCCTCCGCGCGTCCTTCCTTTTCAAAAGAAAAATGCAAAAACCCCACCTCTGCCTGCTCCACTGCGTTCAGAATCTCCACAACCACCTGTTTTCCCGATGCATCCTGAAAATCCCTCTGAACCTTGCCCACAAGCTCCGGACGCGCTGCGGAGACATACACCATGCCATCCTCATCCATCACCCAGAAACCATCCTCGCCTCCAGGGCCAAAACGCATGGCGGACAGGGCATTCACCGCATCTTCATAAAAATGGGCTGTGGATACCACATGGGCGGCGCTGGCCGTGAGATCCTCCAACTGCCGCCGTCTTTCTTCCAGAAGCTGGGATTCCAGGGCATTGAGCGTCATACGCTCCAGAGCACGGAATCCCCAGAAAGCAATTCCCGCAAACCCCACAAGGCAAAGCACCAGCACGGCAGCCACAAGCATCTGGATCTTTCCTGCTATACGCATATCCTTCTCCTTCACAGTCGTGATCTTCCCGGGCTTTTTCCCGGACTCCCTTCTAGGGCATGGAAGAAAAGATACGATTGGCATCCTGTGAGATTCTCGTTAGCAGGTCATTGGAAGATCCATCCATACCCCGTGCGGGTACAAAAAACAGAGCAAAAAAACAAAACCTTGTGCTAAGCTTTCTTCATTCCCATGCAAAAGGAGCTCCCATGGAAGCGCAGGACAGAAACTACAGTGCGGATTTCAAAGCCACAGTAGCCCTTGCCGCCCTTCGCAATACCAGCAATACGGCAGATCTGGCCCGACGCTTTGGCCTTTCTCCAGAACTTGTGGAACGCTGGAAACAGATTCTCATTTCCGGAGCTCTCCAGTGTTTTCAAGGGGAGGGCTCCCCAGAAAAGCCAGAAAAAACGCCCGAGAAAAACCCGCATCCTCAGATCGCCAAGCTCACAAGAACCATGGAGCGCTATCGCATGCTCTTTGAAACCATGGGCCAGGGCCTGATCTATCAGGACACAAAGGGACGGATTCTGGATTGCAATCCTGCGGCCCTGCAGATTTCCGGCCTCCGTCTTGATGAGCTTCAGGGCCTGAAACCTCCACCGCCATCGTGGCGGGCCGTACGCGATGACGGATCTGCCTTTCCCCTTTACGGGGATCCCCTTTTCACTGCCCTGAAGACAGGGCAGCTTCTCAGTGGCGCCCTCATGGGAATCTGGCATCCCGACAAAGGGGAAAAACGCTGGCTCCTCATGGATGCCACCTCAAGGGGCAACGAAGCTTCCGAAGAAGTCTCCGGACTTTTCATCACCCTCACGGACATTACGGAACGCAAACGCGCAGAAGAAACCATTCAGGATTACGCCAGACAACTGGCCGCCAGCAATGCGGAACTGGATCAGGCCCTGCTGGCCGCAGAACAGGCCACCCAGGCCAAAAGCGCCTTTCTCGCCAACATGAGCCACGAAATCCGAACCCCCATGAACGGGGTCATTGGCATGACCGAGCTTCTTCTGGATACCGCCCTCACGCCGGAACAACAGCGCTACGCCGAAACCATCCAGAGCAGCGGGGAAGCCCTTCTGACCCTGGTGAACGATATTCTGGATTTTTCCAAGATCGAGGCAGGCAAACTGGAGATGGATATTCAGGATTTTGACTTAGAAGCCCTTTTGGATGATTTTGCCATGACCCTGGCCATCCAGGCCCAGAAAAAAGGACTGGAATTCCTCTGCCATACGGAATCCAATGTACCCCGCTGGCTACGGGGCGATCCCGGTCGTTTACGGCAGATTCTCAACAATCTTGCGGGGAATGCCGTCAAATTCACGGATCTCGGTGAAGTTGAGGTGCGGGTCCGCCTCGCCAGCCCAGACAGAGAAGGTTTTTCAGAACGCCCCCTCCCCTTGCCAGGTCAGTCCTCAACCCCTGTTTTACTTCACTTTTCCATCCGGGATACGGGTATGGGCATCCCCCATCATCAGAGGGACAAGCTTTTTCTCAAATTCTCCCAGGTAGATACGGCCACCAACCGAAAATTCGGAGGCACCGGACTGGGTCTTGCCATCTCAAAGCAGCTGGCGGAAATGATGGGGGGCGAAATCGGTCTTCACAGTGAAGAAGGTCATGGTTCGGAGTTCTGGTTCACCGCCACTTTTCCCCTTCAGGAAAAACCGGCAGAAAGCGTCCCCCTTTCTCCGCAGCCCCTCAGAGGCCTTCAGGTACTCATGGTGGATGACAATGCCACCAACCTTGAGATCATGGAAAAATATCTCCAGAAATGGGGAGCAGAACCCCAGGGGTGTAACGCAGGAGCTGCGGCTCTCGGGATCCTCGATGCAGCCTGGCAAAAAGGCCAGGTCTTTGACCTTGTCATCACAGATATGCAGATGCCGGGCATGGACGGTGCCGCCCTGGGCAGGGCCATCCGGTCTGATCCCCGCTTTAAAAATCTTACTCTGGTCATGCTCACATCCATGGAGCCCCTGGAGGATGTCCAGACTTTTGAAAAAACAGGCTTTGCAGCCTATATCAGCAAACCCGTTCGCAGATGTGAACTACTTGAAATTCTTATCAACCTGCGATCTGCATCGCATCATGGCTCCACAGGCCCTTCCCTCATCACCTGCCAGTCCATCGTGAAAAAGCGTTTCCCCTTACGCCACCTGCCCCGTTTTTCCGGATACATCCTTCTTGCAGAAGATAATCCCACCAACCAGGAAGTGGCCCTGGGCATTCTCAAAAAAATGGGGCTCAAAATCCATGTGGCAGATAACGGTCTTGAAGCGCTAAGGATTCTGGAACAGAACCTGCCCTTCGATCTCATTCTCATGGACGTGCAGATGCCAGGAATGGACGGCATTGAGGCCACAAAAGAAATCCGGAAGCAGGAAAAACAGAACCCAAAAACGCCCATTCCCATCATCGCCATGACCGCAGGAGCCATGCGTGAGGACCAGGATCGCTGCCTTGGGGCCGGAATGGACGACTATATCACCAAGCCCGTAAATCCCGAGGTCCTCGCACGGGTGCTCAAAAAATGGCTTCCCTCACGGCATACCACCCTTTCTGGAAAAACCTATCCCCAGAAAACAGAGGATGGGGTTCCCGATCCCCATCCTTCGATTTTCAACAAAGATGAATTCATGGCAAGGGTCATGTATGACAAAGACCTTGCAGAAACCATTCTACTCACCGTCCTCAGTGCTCTTCCCGCCAGAATGACCTCCCTGCGGGAGGCCCTGGACCTGGGCCACACCCTGCATATCCGCGAACAGGCCCATGCACTCTACGGAATGGCCCTTAACGCCGCCTGCCCGGCCCTCGCCCAGGCAGCCCGCGCCATAGAAAAGGCCGCCGAAGAAGAACAATCCCTGCAAACCCTGCAAGATCTGGTACTGACCGGAGAAAAGGAAGCCCTTCGCCTCATGAAAACCCTGCAAACCCTCATGCCCTCTTCATGATCCAGGCCGGACTTTCTTTCAAAAAAAGCCCCACGCAGGTATAAACAGAAAATCACAACGCCAAAACCCCATCCCCTTTTTTCATAAGGAGAGCTTCATGCAAGAAGACAGTTTTCTCCAACAACTGACAGCGTTCATGGAAAAGGAACTGGTACACTCCAGATTTGCCTGGTGGGAATGGGACATTCCCAGAAACCGGGTTATCTGTAACGATCTCAAGGTCACGATGCTGGGCTATGACCCAGGGGATTTTCGGGATGTGGGCTATCAGGCCTTCACCGACCTCCTGCACCCCATGGATTACGAGAGAACCATGCAGGCCATGCGGGATCACCTGGAAAACCGCGCAACCATCTACCAGATCGATTACCGGATTCTCAGAAAAGACGGCCATTACACCTGGTACATGGACAGGGGATGCGCCATCATGCGCAATGCATCGGGAAAGCCCCTCAGGCTGCGGGGGCTTGTGGTGGATCTTGGAGAAGAACTGGAGCAAAAATCCCGAGACAAGGGCTTCTTATCCCAGGTACGGGAACGCCTCCCCTCCCCCGCAAGCGGAGCAGAGCACATCGTGACCCTTTGTTCCGTATGTCAGCGTTTCCGCATTGAAGAACTCACCTGGGTTCAGGTACCGGAAAAATTCAGGGAGGCCTTTCCCCAGAGAATCTCCCATGGCATATGCCCGGACTGCATGGGTACCCTGTATCCGGAATTTGCCCTGTGAGTTTTTGCCCCTTGGCAGACCGGGTGCTTCCTGAAAAATGGGAAGGTAGAGATGCCTCGTTCTTTCCAGGGGCTTCGCTTTTTCCGGCCATGTCCAAGGCACCCGCCCAAGCCCCATACAGAAAGCGACGTTCTTCTTTTTTCTTTTCCTTTTGTTTCCGGCCAGAAAAACAAAGCTGGCCAAAAAGCTCAGCGTCCTTATTTTCTTTTCTGATGAACCACCCAAGACACAGGGAGAATCCATGGACTCTGACAAAAAAGAACCCCAGAAGCATCGTTTCAGCCCCTTTCTACCCGAATCTTCCCGGAAAAAACCCGGCTGAACATCGCCCCTTACCTTCGAGACGGGGCTCGATCTCGCCGACGTGCTGGACCTTTTTACTGAAAATACAGATACGGAAGAAATTTGAGGCTCTGGCCCCTGCAGGGGGGCCAGATTTTCACCAGAACCCAATGCAACAACCCCGCATACCCTCTCCCTTTCAAGCGACGTCCTCTTTTTCCAATACACGTTGGATTTCTGCCTTCTAATCTCTCCTTGCCCTCCTTTCGGGGCATCTTTCCTCCTGCTTCGGGTAGCCAACCTATTATGAGAAGCATAAGATCAGATTGTTTTTGCATGACTAATATTTTTTAATATAACAACTATTTCAAGCCTAGCCAAATAACACTGTAACGTAAACACGGCGTGTCCTGTTCCATCGTTTCTCGGCTAGGTGCGGACAGACTTCTTGACCCTTTCCGGGAGGCATTATGTACTTAACTTCACAGGAGAATGGATTCAAGACTCTTTCCATCCATTTTCCTCAAGCCTTTTCCCCTATCCTTTCCGATTCTGCCACAGGTCCGCAATTTCTCTCGGCGCTCTGGCTCGTCTGTCTTTATCGTCACGGCATGACGGGTTCGTTCCGCCTTGCCTGGACCGATCACGGATACAAAGAACATATCCGAGAAATATTGCTTTCTCCCGACCTTTCTTGGTCCGAGGTCCTTGAAGTCCTTCTCCATGCCCCAACGCATCCGTTTTCCGGCATGGATAAACCGTGCGAGCTCCTCGTTTCCCATGAAGACGGAAAAACCGCCGCCGCCCGTCTCTTGACGCCAGACCCGGCCTCGCCGGATCCAACGCACTGGCGGATAATCTGCAAATCCGATGCAGCGCCCCTTCCGCCTCTTTTCTGCGACCGTCTTATCCAACTTGGAAAAAGCGCCCTGTCCGCACCTGAAACTCCGGTTTATCGTCTGGCCTTTCTAACCCCACGAGACCAGGAACAGCTCCGTGCCTGGGGAGGCGCTGCCCGTCCTCGCGAGGTTCATACGGTCATCGACCGGATCCGGGAGCAGGCCCGTTACCGTTCCAACGCCACGGCTATCGCTTTCGGGACATGCAGTCTTTCCTATGGTGAACTTGAAGAAAAAAGCGAGGCTTTGGCACGCCATTTTGTTGCAGGAGGATACCAAAACGGTGAAACCATTGCTGTGTGCATGGAGCGGACACCCTCCTGGGTCGTGGCCCTCACTGCCATTCTTAAAGGGCGTATGGCCTATCTTCCCTTGGATCCCACCCAACCGGATGTACGGCTTGCCTCCCTTCTCAAAACAAGTGGGGTCAAACGTATTATAACGGACACCCTCCATGCCCCGCGCTTTTCTCCCGAAAGCGGCGTTATCCCGGAGGTCATTGATCCCAGCCGAATCTTCACATCCCAAGCACCGCTCAAGGATCCCGATCCCGAAGATCCGGCTTATGTAATCTTCACTTCCGGATCCACCGGCACCCCCAAAGGCGTACAGATTCCCCATTACGGCCTCTCCCACCTCTGTCTTTGGCACGAGGCCGCCTTTCACATTCACTCCGCCACACGAACCGCTCACATGGCTGGAATGGGCTTTGACGCCGCTGTTTGGGAACTCTGGCCCTACCTTGCCTGCGGGGCCTCGGTACGGCTCGCGGATACGGATCTTCCAAAACTTCCCGAACCACTGCGGGACTGGCTTAACGCCCATGCCATTGACATTGCCTTTCTTCCCACGCCTATGGCAGAAGCTTTTCTTGACCTTGATTTTCAGAACAATTTTTCCCTGCGCACCCTGCTCACCGGAGGTGACCGTCTCCGGAAACGCCCAGCCTCTTCGCTGCCATTCCGCCTTATCAACAACTATGGCCCCACCGAAACCAGTGTGGTCGCCACCTCAGGCCCCGTATTGCCAGCCATGGACGCTGGTTCCCTTCCCGACATCGGCCGTCCCATACCCGGCACCCTCATCCGCATTCTGGATCGACGCCATCAGCCCGTTCCGCCTGGCATGAGCGGCGAAATCTGCATCGGCGGCAATGGCCTGATGGCTGGTTATCTCAACCAGGCGCATCTCACAGCCGAACGCCTGGTTCACGACCCGGAAACAGGGATGCCCTTCTATCGAACGGGAGACCGCGCCTGTTTTCTCCAAGACGGCCGCATCGCCTACCTCGGTCGAGAAGAGGACCAGGTGCAGATCCAGGGAGTCCGCGTGGAACCCGGCGAAGTGGAGGCCCACCTTCTCTCCGCGCCAGGAGTGACGGGCGGCATCGTGGTGGTTCGAGAAGATGCTTCCGGCAAACCGAGCCTCCTTGCCTATATCACGGGCTCAGCCCGGCCCGGAGTCGTCCGGGAACATCTCCTTACCCGTCTTCCCTCAGCTATGGTGCCAGGGCGAATTCTTTCCATCAGCGCGATCCCCTTAACCCCCAATGGTAAACCGGACAGAAAACAGCTGCCGGACCCTGGCCCTGATACCGGATCACCGCCCAATCCAGGAACGGAATCCATTGTCGCGGAACTGTTTTCAGAGGCTTTCAATGGAATTCCCATCTTTCGGGAGTCTGACTTTTTCTCCATTGGGGGGCATTCCCTTCTTGCCGCCCGTCTTGTCGAACAAATCGCAAAACGCCTCAACATCCGCATCACCCTCGCGGATCTCCTGCGCTCCCCTACTGTCGCAGAACTTGCCACCTTGATAAAAGGCCGTCCCCAGCTCTCCAATGTGTCTCTGCCCACTCTCATCACAACAGAAACGGATCGCTATCAGCCCTTTCCCCTCACCGATGTCCAGCAGGCTTACTGGATAGGACGACGGACGGATCTCCCTCTCGGCGGAACCGCCACCCATCTTTATCTTGAACTGGATCCCATGGAACAGGATCCCCAACAGCTGGCGCGGGCCTTTGATCGGGTGGTGGCCTGCCACGACATGCTCCGCGCCATTGTCACCCCCGAGGGACAGCAACGGATTCTGGAACAGGTCCCTCCTGTAGACATCCCCATCACAGACCTCTCAGAAATGACCGCAGATCCCGAAACGCTTCTCGCCCACATACGCGCGACCCTTGCACATCAGGTACTCCCCGCCGGCAGCTGGCCACTTTTTGATTTCCGGCTGACCCTCCTTCCTGGAGGTCTCCGCAGGCTGCATCTCTATTTTGACGCTCTCATTCTTGACTACCACAGCATGCTGCGCGTGGTGGACCAGTGGACCCAGATTCTCGCCAATCCCACACATCCACTTCCACCACCCGCCACAAGCTTCAGGGACTACGCCCTGGCAATGACGCAACTTCCTAAAACAGATCGTTTCCGGCAAGACACAAGCTACTGGGACGCAAGGGTCGCTTCGCTGGCGGGCCCTCCGGACCTGCCCCTGGCCCTGGATCCCGACACCCTCTCCGCCCCAGGTTTTGTCCGCAACGGATACCGGCTCCCCCGTCATCTCTGGCAAAGTTTCCAGAACCGATGCCGCAGCACGGGCTGCACACCCTCCGCCGCTCTACTCACCGCCTATGCCGAAACCTTACGGCTCTGGAGCCGAACCGACCGCTTCACCTTAAACCTTACCCTCTTCAATCGTCCTCCTCTTGCGACGGATCTCAGCGACACCGTCGGCGACTTCACTTCCCTCATTTTACTCGCCTGTGATCCTTTGGGGGAGACTCTCAGCCAACGCTGCCGCGCCCTGCAGGAACAACTTTTCAATGATCTCGAACACAGAACCGTCTCCGGTCTCCGCGTCATGCGGAAACTTCCCGAACCGCTCCGGCACAGGGGCATGCCCGTTGTCTTCACCAGCGGGCTCGGCACCGGAGGCACCGAAGATCATCCTCTGAACGGCAGCGTCTTCGCCCGTCTCGGCAGGATTACCTGGGCTCTCACCGAAACGCCTCAGGTCTGGATCGACTGCCAGGCCACCGAGGCCCAGGAAGATCTCCTGCTTTCCTGGGATACGCCTCAGGCTCTCTTCCCCCAGGGAATGGTTTCCGCCATGTTCGCCATCTTTACCGATCTTGTCCGCCGAATGGCCGATACGCCGGGCCTGTGGCACCACCCCCCCGCCCTGTGCCTGCCCGAATCTCAACGGGTCGTACGGATGCGCGTCAATGACACCGGATCGCCTGCCCTCCCTCGCTGCCTCCACCACCCTTTTCTTGAGCAGGCCGCCCGTAACCCCCAAAATCCTGCCATTGCCGATCCCCACCGCCATCTCAGCTATGGAGATCTGTCCAACCGGATGGATGCCCTCGCCAAAAAAATCCGGGAATGGAATGTAAATCCTGGAGATTATGTTGCCATTTCCATTCATCCGGGCTGGCGTCAGGCCGTAGCGGTTCTGGCCGTTCACCGTGCAGGCGGCGCCTACCTTCCCCTGGATCCCCAGCTTCCCGAACAGCGACGTTTCGATCTCCTGCGAACCTGCAATGTGCGCGGGCTCCTCACCGATCCCCACACCGACCATCTGCCATGGCCTCCGGAACTTCTCCGCTGCGTCGTTCCGGAAGAGCAAGAGCGGTTCCCCCCTTCCTTTGAACCACATCCGCGCCAGCACCCCGGAGACCCCGCCTATGTAATCTTCACTTCCGGATCCACAGGAACGCCCAAAGGGGTTGTGATGAGCCATGAGGCGGTATGGAATACGGTGGACGATGTTGCGGAACGCATCCGCATGACAGAAAAGGACAGGCTCTTCACCGTTTCCGCTCTGCACTTCGATCTTTCCGTCTTCGACCTTTTCGCCACCCTTTCCAGAGGCGCCACCCTTGTCTATCCCGCAGCAGATCTCTACCGCGATCCCGGCCACTGGTGCGAGAGAATGAGAGAAACCGACGTAACCCTTTGGAATTCGGTACCTGCCCTGATGGGCATGCTCCTTGATTATAACGGGCCCGAAACCACCGCAGCCCTGGGAGGCCTCCGGTATGCCCTTTTCAGTGGAGACTGGATTCCCACCACCCTTCCGGATCGTATCCGCCGTCACGCTCCTGAAATCCGCATCGCCGGCCTTGGCGGAGCCACAGAAGCGGCCATCTGGTCCAACTGGTTTTCCATCGGCGAAGTCAACCCTCTCTGGACGACCATTCCTTACGGCCTTCCCCTCCGTGCTCAGCGTTACCATGTGCTGGACCGCCATTTCCGGGACTGCCCCGCTCATGTGACCGGCCGCCTTTTCATCTCCGGCGCCGGTCTCGCTCTGGGATATCTCAACGATCCGGGACGTACTGCGGAACGCTTCTTCCCCCATCCTCTCACCGGAGAGAGGCTCTACCGCACCGGCGACCTCGCCTGCTACAGGGAAGACGGGATTCTCATTTTTCAGGGCAGAGAAGACGATCAGATCAAAATCCGAGGTTACAGAATCGAACCTGGCGAAACCGAGGCTATCCTATGCCGTCACCCCGACGTGGAACAGGCCGTGGTGGCCCCACGGTCCGGGCCTTCCGGAGACCCAGTCCTCGTGGGCTGGTATCGCGCCGCCAGGACAGATCCTGGCCCGGAAACCCTGCGTGAGTTCTGCACCGCCGTCCTTCCCACCGCCCTTGTTCCCCAAGTTTTTGTCCCCGTACAGAATATCCCGCTGAACGCCAACGGCAAAGTGGACCGATCCAGGCTGCCGGATCCACCCTGGATCGTCCACCGAAACGGAAAAAATCGAACAAGGGACAAACTTTCCGAACCCTCAACCCTGGAAAAGACCCTCCTGGAACTTTTTTCTAAAGCCCTTTCCATTCCAGATCCCGATCCCACAGCAAGCTTTTTCGAGCTTGGTGCGGATTCCCTCAGGCTTGTCCGGTTTCAGGGGATGCTGGAGCGTCATCTTGGCCGACGTATTCCCATCGTCATCTTCTTTTCTCACCCCTCCATCACCAGGCTGGCCCGTTTCATCGCATCGGAAAACGAAACCGGAAACCCAGCAGCACATGCGGTCCCTAACCGGACCGAGCGCCGTAAGGCGCGCAGAATCCGCAACATTCAGGCCTCATCCCCCATAACAAATCCGGAGGTATCTGCATGATTTCCGAAACATCTTCCGACACCATCGCCATCATCGGCATGGCATGCCGCTTTCCCGACGCGGATAATCTCTCTCAATTCTGGCTCAATCTCACAGAAAGCCACTGCGCTCTGCGTTCCTTCACGGATAAGGAACTCACCGAGGCTGGTGTGCCAGAAGCCTCAAAAAAGGATCCCGCCTACGTCCGGGCAGGCTACATTCTGGACCGGCCCCTGGATTTCGATGCTGGTTTTTTCGGATTCAACACAGCAGAGGCTGAACGAATGGATCCCCAACACCGTCTTTTTCTGGAAACCGTATGGACAGCCTTTGAACACGCTGGCCAGGACCCGGAACGCTTTGAAGGAGAAATCGGGATTTTCGCAAGCGCCAAAATGAGCACCTATCATCTGGGCCGCCACATCACCCGCTCCTTGGTCTGCGATGCCACGGGCATGCAGTCCCTCATTGCGAGCGACAAAGATTACGTGGCTCTCCGCGCCGCCTACGCCTTTAACCTCAAGGGACCTGCGGTTACCGTACAGTCCGCCTGCTCTTCTTCCCTTGTGGCCGTGCACATGGCCTGCGAATCCCTCCTTTCCGGCGGATGTGATATGGCCGTCGCCGGAGCCGCCGCCATTCTCCATCCCCAGACCCTGGGCTATCGACACCAAGCGGGCATGATTCTTTCTCCGGATGGTCTCTGCCGCGCCTTTGACGCCGAAGCGAAAGGCATGGCCGCAGGAAACGGCGTGGGCGCTGTGATTCTCAGACGGCATGAAGACGCCGCCCGGGACGGAGATCCCATCCTTGCCCTGATCCGGGGCAGCGCTATGAATAATGATGGCCGCAACAAGGCTGGCTTCAACGCTCCAGCCGCAGAGGGTCAGCGCCGAGTCATCCGGGACGCTCTGGATATGGCTGGCATCCCTCCGGATACCATCGGTTATGTGGAAACCCACGGAACAGGAACGGAAATTGGTGATCCCATCGAAGTATCCGCCCTCACCGCCGCCTTTGGCCCCAGTGCCGGCAAGCCGGGCTCCTGCGCCATCGGATCGGTGAAAACCAATATCGGCCATCTGGATACAGCCGCCGGGATCGCTGGACTCATCAAGACCGTACTCTGCCTCCGGAACAGCACCCTCGTACCCAGCCTCCACTTTAAAAAACCCAATCCGGAAATCGATTTCGCCGCAACCCCTTTCCACGTAAATACCCAAACCCGTCCCTGGGAAAGCAAGGATCACCCCCGGCGCGCCGGCGTCAGCAGTTTCGGCATCGGCGGCACCAATGTCCATCTGGTGCTGGAAGAAGCCCCGGTCATGACACGAAAACCGGCAATCGGCGTCTTTCCCCTCATCCTTTCCGCCCGGACGAAAACCGCCCTTTTGGCCCGCGCCAGAGATCTTGCCGATTTTCTGGACTCTGATCCTGCGCCCGACCTTGCCGCCGTCAGCCGCACCCTGGCAGAAGGACGCCGTCACTTTTCCCACCGTCTCGCTCTGGCCTCCGGAAATGCGCAGGAAACCGCCCGCACCCTGCGCGCTTTCGCAAATGAGCCACAGTCCAGCCCCCTTTCCTACACCGAAGCACCCGCCCGGCGCCGCGTGCTCGCTTTCACCGGCCAGGGAAGCCTTGTTCCCGGTGCTGCTGCAAGGCTTGTCCAGGAAAACAGGCAGTTTAAAAAAATATTACAGCATGCCGATTTTCTTTTGAAAAACAGGATTCACCATCCCGTTTCCGCCCTGCTCACAGATCCAGCTCTGGCTGAAGCCCTCCAAAATCCCAGCCTTCAGCAGCCTGCCCATTTCGCCCTGTCATGGGCACTATGGGAAATGTGGCAGGATCGGGGTTTTGTTCCAGACCTTGTGACAGGACACAGCATCGGCATGTTTCCAGCAGCCGCAGCAGCAGGAGCACTCGGCTTTGAAGAAGCGCTCCTTCTTGTCGCCGAACGCGGAAGACTCACGGCACAGTTCGCGCCTGCCGGTAAAATGCTGTCCATCGCCGCCTCCGAAGACAGCATCCGCCCCCTGCTTGCGCAAACGGAAAAAGTCTTCCTCAGCGCCCACAACGGCCCCGCCGGAATTGTAGTCGCGGGACGGGAGCCCGCGATGGATCGCCTCACGCACATCCTCAACGCCCGGAAAATTACCTGGAAGCATCTCCCCATGGATCGCCCCTTCCACACTCCGGAAATGGAAGAGGTGGGAAAACGATTCGCCCGGACCGCCGCCGCCCTTTCCTGGCGATGCCCCACCATTCCCCTTATCCAGGATCTTTACGGCACCATTTTCAGCGGAGCGCCGGAAAACGATTACTGGTGCCGCCACTTCACCGATCCTGTTCGCTTCGACAAGGTTATGGATACACTTGAGGCTGGAGATCTGATCCTTGAAATCGGCGGACGGCCCATTCTCTCCGGTCTGATCCGGTCCGCGAAATCCGACGTGACCACCGTTTGCAGTCTCCGTCCCGCCGTGCCTGGGAATTTTCAGATTGCGGAAAGCACAGCTATCCTTGCTATCCATGAAGCTCTCCCTGCCTCCGCCCTCCTCCCGCAGGACCTTCCTCCCCGCACCCACCTTCCCTGCTACCCCTTTGAACGGAAAACCTACACCCTCCCCGCGACACCGCCATCTCCGGCAGCAAAGGATCCCGTTGCAGACTACGCAGAAAACTTCCTGACAGCAGCACAGCAACGTCTTGCCCCACTGGATCCAGAAGGGCTCGCCATCCTCAGGCCGGAAATGGAAAAACGGCTCGCTGCCTACGTCAGTTCGGCTTTCCGCACCCTGGTCGATGGCGCAGACGTTTTTCTTCCCGACAATCTCCGATCCCGTGTCCCCCCCATCTTTCACCCCCTCCTCCAACGCCTGATCACCGCCCTTATCCGAAACGACGTTGCCGTGGCAGAAAACGCCCACATCCGGCTTCTTCCGATCAAGACACCGGAAGACGCCGCAATGCTCGCCGCAGGACTGAACCGCCATCCGGCCTTTGGCAAGGGAACTGCGCTATTTGAATTCCTCCACCATTGCGGCATTTCCCTGCCCCTGATTCTTTCCGGCCAGATGGAGCCCAGAGAACTCCTCTTTCCAGGCGGCGGCTTCGGCCTCCTGGATCAGATTTACCGCAACCATCCCCAGGCCGATGCCCTCAACGGCCTCATAGCCGACGTCGTAGCGGAACTCACCGCCATCGCGCCCTCCAATGTTCCCCTCACCCTCACCGAAATCGGTGCGGGAACAGGTGCAACCACGGCGGCTCTTCTGCAGGTACTTCCCGCCCACCGCATCCGTTACCGGTTCACCGACATCTCTCCCCTCTTTCTCGACCGCGCCTGTGAACGCTTCGGCGACAGAATCCTGTGTGGCGTCTTCGACCTCACACGCCCACCGGAATCCCAAGACATACCACTAGAATCTCAAGATATTATAGTTGCTGCGAACAGTCTGCACACCACACCGGACATCCGCCAGGCCCTCATGCACACGGCGGCCCTTCTCAGGCCCGGAGGTCTCCTCATCCTGAGGGAAATGACCCGGCCCGGCCTCGCCTTTGATCTCACCTTTGGATCTGTCATGCCACCCTTTGCCAAAGAAGACCCCAGAACAGTCCTTCCCTACCTCAGCCCGGATCAATGGCGGCAGCTGTCCCTCGACTGTGGTCTCAGTTCGATTGCCCAGGCCCCGGAAACCGATGTCTCTGGCCTGGACGAGCATGTCATGCTCTTCAGAAAACCGGGGAACCAGGCTTTTGGCGGTCTCCTCTCCCCTGACTTCCACCTTTCAGAGGCCCATCCCCTCCTCGGCTCAGCCACAGAATCTCCTCTGGGACACAGGGAATTTTCCACACATCTGGATCCCATCCGCCTTCCCTTTCTTCGGGATCACCGGATCCACGGGGTTTCCGTTCTTCCCGGCACGGCTTTCATGGAACTGCTTCTGTCCCTTTCTCGCGAGACAGGGACAGAAACCATGGGGTTCCGTGACCTTGTCATCCACCGCCCCATACTTCCCCGAATGGATGGCAGCACCCGGCTGACCACCGTGCTGGAACCTCTGACCTCCGGTCATCGGGTGCGGATCTTCGGCAGACAGACACAGGGCTGGGAGCTACATGGAGAAGCCGTGCTGCCTTCCGGCACCCCGTCTCATCCAAACGAATCCAGCCATGATCTTTCGCCCTCCCTCTCCCAACTGGCCGCCACCATCAGAACCCCCATGGACCCCGAAAATTTTTATTGCCGGTTCCGGGATGACACCGGTCTTGTATTGGGTGCTGGATTTCAGGGCATCCGGGAGCTTTTTCTTGGCAAAAACGAAGGGCTGGCGCGACTGATCCTTCCCTCCTCCACGGCCGCTCCGTCCTTTGTCATCCACCCGGCCCTGCTGGACGCCGGGCTCCAGGTGATCTGGGCCGCCCGCATCGGCGCATCCGTCACCCCGGAGACCGTTTTCCTGCCCATGGCTCTGGACCAGTGCGACGTTTTAGACGCAAAAAAACTTTCCTCTGCCACCACCCTCTGGTGCCATGGCCAGTATGAGGAAGCAGGATCGGGTTTTATCGCCCATCTCCGACTTTTCCATACAGACGGAAGCCCGCTCCTCCTCCTTTCCGGGTTGCATTCCGTTCCCGCATCAAAGGAAGCTATGCAGCGCATTGCCAGGCCCGCATCCTTTCCTGCTCCCACCTTCTGGGATCTCTCCTGGAATCCTTTACCCCCCACCTCCCGAAAACTTTCCGGTCTCTGGTTCCTCGTTCCCGATGCTGCCGGCAGGTTCATGGCCGTGGAAACCGCCCTTCACCAAGCTGGCGCCACAGTCTTCCGCCTCCCCCAGAACGGAACCCCCACCGATTGGATCCGGGAAATGAGCGGCATGCCGGAGATCGCGGGTTTTCTCCTTCCTGAGACCCCGAATCCCACCGCCGGGCCTCAGATCGTTGAAAAGACCGCATGGGACACAGTGAATCTGATCCGCACCCTCGCGACAATGGAACGCCCACCCGGACGGATCGTGGCCCTTACCCGGGACGCCATTTCCACTGCCGAAGGAGAAGGGACCCGCGTCCCCGAGGCCGTCCGCGCCGCTCTTTTCCTCACGGCGGCAGCGGAATTCCCCAGCCTATGCTTCCAGGTGCTGGATCTGCCCCCTCTTTCCAGGGTGGATGAAGCGAACCATCTCGTCACCGCCTTATCCCCCATGGAAAACGGGATCTTCCCCCCCCGGATGGCGCTGCGAGAGAAAAAACTTCTCGTTCCGACCCTCATCTCCGCATCCCCGCCCGCAAATTCCGTCCACAGACTGGACCCGGAAGGTCTTTATGTGGTCACAGGCGGTCTCGGTGGCGCAGGCGCAACGCTGATCCGTCGCCTCCACCACCAGGGAGCCCGCCGGATCGCCATCTTTACCCGACATCCGGAAACCCGCTCCGGCCTCATCAAAACCCTACGCGCGCTTCCTGCGCTGAATCTCTCTGTCCACTCCGTGGACTGCGGCGAAAAAACCGCCGTAGATGCTGCGTTCGATGCCCTTGAGACAGACGGGATCCCGGTCAGAGGAATCTTTCATCTGGCAGGCCTTCTCCGAGAGACCGCCCTTATCACGGAAACCGAGGCAGGTATCCATGAAGCCCTCCGTCCCAAACTCAGCGGGGCCTGGCATCTGCACACCCGGACCCTGGGGCTGCCCCTTGATCACTTCGTTCTTTTTTCCTCCATCGCCGCCCTCTGGGGCAGCCCCGGCATCGGCGCCTATGCGGCAGCCAATGCCGGGCTCGACGCCCTCGCCGCCTTCCGCAGACACCTGGGGCTTCCCGGCCTCTCCGTGCGCTGGGGAGAATTTTCCGACGCGGGCATGCTGGCGAAGGATGAAAAAGGCAGAAAACAAAGGGAATCCATGGGTGTTTTTTCCATGACCACCGAAACATCCATGGAAAACCTCATGGCCATCCTTGAAAAACCGCCTGTCACCGTGACCTTCGCCTCACTCGACAAAAATCGCCTTGCCCAAACCATGGCCTTACGTCAGGACCTTTTTCATCCTCCCGGCATTCCGCTCCATGACACCAGCCTCCCCTCTTCCACGACGGTCAGAGTCCATGAATCCGAAGCCCCTGCGCCCACACTGGAGTCAATCACCAGCGATCTCATGGAAAAACTCACATCCCGGCTCAAGATAACCAGAAACGCTCTCAGGCTGGATGACGATCTCCTTACCCTCGGCATGGATTCCCTCATGTTCATAGATCTCGCAGACGCCCTGTCCCGATCCTATGGAATCCGGCTCCGCCCCCACCGCCTCCTCACTGCAGCAACACCGAAAGCCATCACGTCCCTGCTGGCCGGTCTTCTTGAAATCCCATCACCCGGATCCACAGGACCCGTGTCAGGATCCAATCCTGGCATCCCCCCACGCAATCTCCATCAGGCAAACGCGCCCTTCCCACTCACGGACATCCAGCAAGCCTACTGGGTTGGCAGAAACGGAGCCTTCCGGCTGGGGAACATCGCCTGCCACTCTTATTTTGAAATGGAATGCGACACCCTGGATACAAACCGCTACGAAACCGCATGGAACGATCTGATCGTTCGCCACCCCATGCTGCAGGCAGTAATCCGGAGCGACGGGCGCCAGGAGATCCCGGCCGTCACGCCCCGTTTCTCCATTCCGGTTCAGGATCTCAGGGAAATGAATACGGAGGAACGTGAAAAACGTCTTGTCTCCCTTCGAGAAGAAATGGGAAGCCAGATTCTTGATACCGCAACCTGGCCGCTTTTCGATGTCAGGATCTCCCTTCTTCCCCAAAACACCGCACGCATTCACATCGACATCGATATGCTCGTGGCAGACATCCACAGCATCGGTCTCATGATCGACGAACTGGCGCGGCTTTACGAAAATCCTGTTGGCCTGGACGCTCCGCCATCCCTCACCTTCAGGGATTATGTCCTCCAGCAGGAATCCATGGAAACCGAAAAGAACAAAGCCAGGCGCTACTGGATGAACCGCCTCCCAAACCTTCCCCCGGCACCGGAACTCCCCCTTGCCGTGTTTCCTGAACACATCGCAAAATCGGTCTGTATCCGCCGGACCGGAGGCATGTCCCCGAAAGAGTGGAAGGTGCTCAAGACAGAGGCCTCGCACAGGGGGCTTACCCCATCAAGCTTACTGCTTTCCGCCTTCTGCGCCGTAATCGGCCGCTGGAGCCGTTCCAGAAACTTCACCCTCAACATCACACGGATTAACCGCCCGGCAAGCCATCCTGAAATCCACAGGGTGGTGGGAGATTTCACTTCCGCCATACTCCTCGCCGTGGAACCTGCAGCCCACGCCACCTTCACGGAAACAGCCCTTGCCCTGCAACAGCGCCTCTGGGAAGACATGGAACACAGCGCCTTCAGCGCCATAGCAGTACAACGGGAACGCTCCCGGCAAGCCGAGGGGCTTACCGAAGCCGCCACAGGCGTGGTTTTCACCAGCGCCCTGGGCCTCTCCAGCCTCAAAACCAACCGGCTCACGGGAGAACGTCTGGGGTACGGGGTTTCCCAGACTCCCCAGGTTCTCTTTGATCATCAGATCTTTGAGATGGACGGCGCCCTTGCCTTCAACTGGGACACCGTGGACGCCGCCTTCCCTCAGGGCATGCTGGACGCCATGTTTCAGGCATACACACGCCTTCTTTCGGATCTTGTCTCTGGCCGGGCCTGGGATGCCACACATCCGGTCCCCCTTCCCGAAGGCCAGGCGCTCCTGCGCAGCCGTATCAATGCGACGGATCAGGATATTCCCACCGGCCGCATTCACGACGGCGTGATCCGCCATGCCGAAAACACTCCGGATGCCCCCGCTCTTTTTTATGACCAGGGCGTCCTTTCTTATAAGGTCCTCCATGAAAAAGCCCTCTCCCTGGCCGCTCTACTTCTGCCCCACGGAATCCGCCCGGACGAACCCGTAGGCGTGATGCTTCCCAAAGGGCCTCTTCAGGCGATCTCCATTCTCGCCGTCCTCTATGCCGGCGCACCCTATCTTCCCCTGGACCCCGCCACACCGGAAGCCCGGCTTACCACGATCCTGAAGGACAGCGGCGCAAGAGTCGTACTCGCTGACGGCAACGAAACGCTGTTGCCGCCCGCCATTGTCTGCATCAATCCGGAAGAAGCAGGCCAGTCCCGCGCCATGCCAGCACCCGCCGACATCAACCGGCCCGACGATCTTGCCTATATAATCTTCACCTCGGGTTCCACCGGACGTCCCAAGGGTGTCGCCATGGAGCACCGCAGCACGGTCAACACTATCCGCGACATCGTGACACACTGCGGACTGAACTCTGAAGATCGGAGCCTCTGCCTGTCCAGCCATACCTTCGATCTTTCCGTCTTTGATCTTTTCGGTATCTGGGAAGCTGGCGGCGCAGTGGTTCTTCCCTCTTCAGCCACAGAAAGGGACCCGGCAGCCTGGATCCATCTCATACGCCAACATAACGTCACATTGTGGAATACCGTACCCACCCTCATGGAAATGCTCACCGACTATCCGGAAACGGGTATCCTGCCCCTTCCCCTCCGCTATGTGCTTCTCAGTGGCGACCGTATTCTTCCCGGCCTGCCTGATAAAATCCGATCCATGGCGCCGGAAGCGCACATCCTCGCTTTGGGTGGAGCAACGGAAGCGGCCATATGGTCCATCTACTATCCCGTGGAAACCGTCGACCCAACCTGGAAAACTATTCCTTACGGTCGGCCCCTCTCCAACCAGCGGTTTCATGTCCTGGATGCGGATCTCCTGCCCGCTCCGGACTGGGTAACGGGAGATCTCTACATCGCAGGCATCGGTCTTGCCCGTGAATACTGGAAAGATCCGGAACAGACCGAAAAGGCCTTCCTCCTCCATCCCGGAACCGGAGAGCGTCTCTATCGCACCGGGGATCTCGGCCGGTATCGCGATGATGGGGTCATTGAAATTCTCGGAAGGGAAGACGCCCAGGTGAAGGTGAATGGATATCGTATTGAGCTGGGAGAGGTGGAAGCGGCACTTCGACGACATCCCGGTGTAAGTGACGCTGCAGCCCAGGTTGTGGGGACCTCACGACAGGGTCGGCGGCTGGTGGGCTATGTCGTACCGGAACCCGAGACGGACCTGCTCTTTCTTTCCGATGAAAGCGATCGGGAAACCACAGACAAGATATGGTCCAGATCCCTGAGTGCGGGGTTCCGCGCTGTACAGGGTACTAGTCCGCTTTCCGCCAAATTCCGCGAAGCCTGGTCACGCCTTGAAACCCTGCACGATCAAAGCCTCCGAAATCTTATGGCCACCCAAGGTTTTTTCACGGAAATCGGGGAACGCCAAACTGTCTCTGGACTTATGGTCCGTAGCCGCTTCCGGGATCGCTATGAAAAATGGCTCCGCAGAGGACTCCTCTGCCTTGTCCGGGACGGCTGGCTTGCACAGGAGGATCAGCACACCTTCCGGGCACTGAAGGCTATGACCCCCGTGGATCTGGAACCTGAAATTCAAAAAATTCTAGATAATATCAAATATTTCGAAGGACTTATTGAGCCGCCACAGATGGGACTGATGTTCAAGGTGGCTCGGCAGCTTGCCGCCGTCCTCCGGGAGGATCTCCACTCTGCGGAACTTTATGCATCGGAAGAAGCCAAAGGGGTCTATCGCAAGCTTTTCAGGGACTGCAACCAAATTCTCCTCGCCTTTATTTCCGCTACGGTGGAAAATTTTCCAGGCAATCGGCCTCTCAGGGTGCTGGAGGTTGGAGCTGGCCACGGCGGCACCACAGGGATCATTCTCGACTGTTTCAAACCCGAAGCCACAGAGTATATATATACGGATATTTCCGATTACTTCTTGGAAAACGCCGCAGAAAAATTTCGCGCCTATCCCTTCCTCTCCTATCGTCGCTTTGATCTCAACCTGCCCCCCGAGGCCCAGGGGTTGCCCCGCAGGTATTATGATCTCGTCGTGGCATCCAGCGTCCTGCATGACACCCGCGACATCGCAGCCACGCTCCGCCATCTGGAAACAGTCACCGCACCGGGTGGCATCCTCCTCGTCACTGAAGAAACCCGTTTCTTTCGATCCTTTGACCTTCAGATGGGGGTACAGCAGGGCTTCGAT
This sequence comes from Desulfobotulus sp., assembly GCF_034006065.1. Classification (NCBI taxonomy): domain Bacteria; kingdom Pseudomonadati; phylum Thermodesulfobacteriota; class Desulfobacteria; order Desulfobacterales; family Desulfobacteraceae; genus Desulfobotulus; species Desulfobotulus sp. Next base: position 24,073 of record NZ_JAVETM010000023.1, read on the forward strand.
GTTTTCACAGACACGCATTTCCGCCAAAACCATCCCCTCGCGGACCGAGCCATGTGGAACCAGGCGCTGGGCCTCGCAGGATTCACCGAATCCAGGGTGGTGACCGCGCCCGGATCCACCATCGACTTTCTTGGCTTCGACATTCTCGCCGCACGAATGCCATCGGTGGTTCGGAAATTCGACGAGGCGGGTCTTGCTGAGTTCCTCACCCGTCATCTGCCCGCCTATATGGTTCCAGGCCGGATCCTGATGCTGGAAAGTCTTCCTGTTTCCACCAACGGGAAAATCGATCGGAAACGCCTGCCTATTCCAAATCGGGAAATGAGCGACCGTAAGACAGGGTATGCCCCACCGGAGACAGACACTCAAACCCACGTGATCGCCATATGGCGGGAACTTCTCAAAAACGAAAGTCTCGGTATCCACGATAACGTCTTCGCCGCAGGAGGAGATTCCCTCATGGCCACCCGGGCCGTTACCCGGCTTCAGCAGCATTTCGGCATCCCCCTCACCGTTCAGCACATGTATTCCGCCCCCACCGTGGCGCTTCTTTCCGCAGCCATCGACGGCATGGCATCCGAACCTGCCGGTCCCGTACGCCGTCTCCGGTCCGGAGGCAGCGCCCCGCCACTCTTCTGTCTCCACGAAGCCGCAGGGTCCCTCAACGGCTACCGCCACTTTCCTGCGCTTCTTCCGCAGGAAATCCCCCTGTTCGGTCTCATTCCTGCGGAAGGGAAACCCGTTTCCGCCATTCCCCAGGCCGCCGCAGCCTATATTCAGGCCATACGAAAACTTCACCCCCAGGGCCCCTACCACATCGCCGGCTTCTGCATGGGAGGGGTTATCGCTCAGGAGATGGCCCGGCAACTGGAAAAACAGGGGGAAACCGTGCGGCTCGCCCTGCTGGATTCAGTACCCTTCCCTTCAGGGTTTGAAGACAACGACCTGAACCTTCTGGCCTCAGCCCTGAGTTATCACCGCATTCCCCTGGCCCGTTTCGGCCTGCATGCCAAGTTCACCGTAGAAGAACGGCGTCTGGGAATGGATATCCCCATTCCTACCGGACAAAAGGCGGCCTGCACCCTTGAGGAACTGGACAGCATGCCCCATGACGCCCGTATTGCCTTTATCCATTCCATAGCCCGTGCTTCCGGCGATCTGCCGGAGGAAGTCACATATGCAGCTTTCAAAGAAACCTGCATGGCCATTGCTTCGGGAGTCCGCGCCCTTCTTGCCCACACCCCCGGAAAATGCAACGCTCCCGCCCTTTTTATACGGGCTTCGGAGCCTGAAAAACGAGCCGACCCCCTGCCTTACTGGGAGGTTCGCCATGCCGAGCTTGCCATCATCAATGCGGGAGGGGATCATTTTTCCATGATGGAGCCCCCGCATATCAACACATGGCTCCCTCATCTGGTCCGGCATTTCCGCGCCAGCGCCCTGGCCGCAGCCTGATAACGCCCTCCAGACCATTGGCAAGGCCACCTGCACAGAGGAGGCCTTGCCGCTTCACAACCCAAACCGCATCGGAGATGCTTTTCCGCCGATGCCAATCCAAAAGGAAAGCTCATGCACGCATCCCCATCCCCCTGGATCCTATCATGGGAAACTCCGGCAAAACCCGCCTTTCGGATCTTCCTTTTTCCCCATGCCGGCGGTGGTGCTTCGGCCTACAGAAGCTGGCCCCGCAAATTGCCCTCGGACGTTGCCGTTCATGCCATCCAACCACCAGGCCGGGAACAAAGGTTCCGGGAACCACCGGTCTGGAGAATGGAAACACTCATTGACGAACTCTTACCCTGCATGCTTCCCTTGCTGGATCGTCCCTTTCTTTTCTTCGGCCACAGCCTAGGCGCCAAGGTCGCCCACGCAGCCTGCCACGCCCTTGACGAAGCCGCATGCCCCCAGCCCGAGGCGCTGCTCGTTTCCGCATGCCGCCCGCCCCATTTCCCTGAACCCCGCCCGCTCCACGCCCTGCCCGATACCGACTTCCTCCGGGAACTCGCCAGGTTCCAGGGCACAGACCCCGCCGTACTGGAACAGCCGGAACTTCTTCGCTGCTTTCTCCCCATGCTCCGGGCTGATTTCACCATGGATGAAACTTGGAATCCCAAAAACTGCGGCCCTCTTTCCGTTCCCATCCATGCCTTCTGCGCCCGGTCCGACAACGAAGCGCATGTGGTAGAAATGCGACAGTGGAAGCGATACACCTCCACAGACTTCACCCTGTCCATCTTTCCTGGCGGCCACTTCTATCTCAGAACCAGCCGCGAGCTACCACACGCCCTCAACACCATTTTCCATAACCTCCGTACACGGCACACGGAAGCCTATGCCACATGACATCCCTGGGGAACATCATTCTCAGGCGGATTGCCGCCCCCCTCCCGCCCCATCCGCCAACGCCCCGCCTGCTCCTGGGCTTCCCAGAGACTGTGATAACGGCCTTTAGCCGCCATGAGTTCAGCATGGGAACCCGACTCCACAACCCTGCCTTTTTCCAGTACATGGATGCAATGAGCGCGGACAACAGTTCTGAGACGGTGGGCAATCACGATCACCGTGCGATTCCGCACCAGCACATCCACAGCCTGCTGAATAAGGGCATCGTTTTCCGGATCCAGGGCGGCTGTGGCCTCGTCCAGGATCACTACTGGCGCATCCTTTAGAATAGCTCGGGCGATAGCGATTCGCTGTCGCTGTCCTCCGGATAACCGCGCACCTCCTTCACCCACAGGGGTGTCAAACCCTAAAGGAAAATCATCAATAAAGTCACAGCATGCAGCTTTGGCTGCAGCTCGTACCTTGTATTCATCCGCCGTGGGATCCGCAAGACGGATATTGGCAGCAATGGTATCATCGAAAAGATAGACGTCCTGAAACACGATGGAGAGGGCGTCGGCAAGGGTTTCGGGAGCCATCTCCCGGATGTCCGTTCCGCCCAGAGTGATTCGGCCGCTATCCACGTCCCGGAACCGTGCCATAAGCCGGGTCAGGCTGGACTTACCCGAACCGGAAGACCCCACGATGGCGGTGAGTCTGCCTGCTTCAAAATTCGCGGAAACCCCATCCAGCACGGACTGCCCGCCATAGCCGAAACAGACCGACTCACAACAGAATGTGTATCCTTTCGGTCTTTTTGGGGAAGCTGGCATAGGCAGTGGCTGGGTCTCCATCACACGTGCAATCCGCTCTGCGCCGAGACGCATGTAACGCAATTCCGCAGTGAAGCTGCCTGCGGTCTGCAAGGGCTCAATGCAACGATAAGCGATAACGAGAAAAGCTGCGAATACGACCAAACTCAGCTCCCCTTCGACAAACATCCATCCTCCGGAAAAAAGCATCAGAGGAAAAGCCAGTTCCAGAAGCATCTGATAAAGACCCACAGGGAGAGCACCCGCCGCCTCAAGACGGAGGCTCCGTTTTTTGAGCCGGGCAAAAGCCGCATCCAGGCGAATAAAGGAACTCCCCGTACAATTCAGAGATTTCAGTACCCGGATGCCCTCCACGTATTCGAGGATGGCATCTACCATCTGCCGCATGGCGGCGATCTGTCGCTCCCCCATTCGGCCCACAAGCCTTCGTGCGAAAAAAAGCATGGGCAAGGCCAGAGTCAGGCCCGCCGCCAGGATACAGGTGAGCCGGGGGTTCAGGAACCAGAACCCTAAAAGCAGGAGCAAGGGGAAAAAAAAAGCCGCCACGAAGTCAATGAAAAAATGACTGAAAACATGCTCACACTTTTCCATATCCTGCAGGAGCAGGGAAGAAACCTCCCCGGGATCATGGTCCCGGAAAAAGCCCATTGAAAGTTTCCGCAGATGGTCCGCCAAGCGCAGCCTGGCCTCCGCCGTGAGTTGAAAGGCGGTCCTGTAGGCCGTCCTGTGGACAGCAATTCCGGCCATCACCTGCAACATAGCGACCCCCGCCATAACGGCCAGGATCCCGCCCCCCAACGCTCCTGAAACCTTCCCTTTCTCCAGAAGATGCCGGATCAGGACGTACAGCACCGCGTACGGCGCGCCCTTAGTCATAAAGTAAAACAGGTTCAGCAAAAGAGGATAAACCAGGGGCCGCAAGGAACCAAATACGACGGAAAATGCCTCAAGCATGGGCTGCCTCCCCGCCAAGCACCCAATCCGAAGCCTGGGAACAGGCACGCCACATGGCGGCATACCGTCCCCCAACCGCTAAAAGGGTTCCATGGACGCCCGCCTCCACCAGACGCCCGGCTTCCACCACCAGAATCCGATCGCAGTTCATGATGGTGACAAGGCGATGGGCGATGATCACAACGGTTTTTTCTGCCATAAGGTGCGAAAGAGCTTCCTGGATAGCCAGTTCGTTTTCCGGATCTGCAAAGGCTGTCGCCTCGTCCAGTACCACCACGGGAGCGTCACGGAGGATCACCCGTGCAAGGTTGATCCGCTGACGCTCTCCACCGGAAAGGTGCACACCACCGTTCCCCACACGGGTGTGGTAGCCCTCCGGAAGCTTCAAGACAAAATCCTCGCAGCGAGCAGCCTGGGATGCGGCAAACACCTCGGCTTCCGTAGCTCCGGGGCGCCCCAACCGGAGATTCTCCATCACCGTTCCTGAAAAAATCATGGTTTCCTGAAACACGCAGGAAATATGCCGGGTGAGTTCAGACCAGGTCATTTCACGCAAGTCCACCCCACCGATGCGAATAGATCCCGCATCCGGATCCTGCATCCGGCAAAGGAGCTGGGCAATGGTCGTTTTTCCCGCTCCGCTCGGTCCGACCAGAGCGGTGATACTACCTGAGGGAAGCTCGAAATTTACCCGATCCAGAGCAAGACGATCGCCGTAGGAAAAAGAAACCTCCGTAAAAGAGACACTGGCAGAACGAGGCCGGTAACCGACGTCCGGATCCGGCAGCACCGGTTCCTTAAAGATACGGTCCATCTGCCGGACACCTTCCCGGATCCGCTCAAAAAGACCCGCCATGAGGGCGATTTTCATAACCGGCGCCATATATCCTGCCCCAATCATAAGACAGAGGAGAAAATCAGCCGTATCCAGCCGACCTGCGTCATGAAGCACAAGTCCCATGGGCACGAGGCAGAAGACAGCGGCATTTACGGAAACGACAAAAAATCCCCAGGCCGGTGCGCTCACCTCTGTCACGGCATGAACCTGATCCCGGAAATCCAGAACGGCGTCTCTTAACCGCTGAAAGACATCCCTGGATCGGTTAAAAATCCTGATGACCTCCATGCCGCGGACAAACTCAACGATAACCTGGTTCATGGCGACCAGGGAGGCATGATAGCCCGCAATCATTCCCTCGGCTAATATGCGACGCCGGATCCGGATCTGCAGCCACAGGGCAAAAGGCAAGGGCAGGAAAGCGGCAAGCCCCATGAGAGGATGGATGGTAAACTGAAATACCAGAAGCACCAGCGGCACCACCAGAGCAGTCACGAAATCCGGGAGGTGATGGGCGATGAACAGCTCCATCTGCTCCACGTCCTCGGTCACCGTTTTTTTAATAATGCCGGTGCGGTTTCGGTCAAAAAAACCCATGGGCAACTGGCCCAGATGGGCCGCCATCTCCCGCCGGAGAGCAAGAAGAATGTCAAAGGCCGCCATGTGGGAAAAAACGAGTGAACCATAGAAAAAAAGATGTCGGCAAACCACGGCGGCCGCTGCCACACCCGCCAAGGGAAGCAGCAGTCCTAGGGGGGCAGAATGGAGCTCCCCGGAAAGCAGGTGGAGTAATACGCGGTGGACCACCAAAAAAGGAATCATGGCTGCGAAACCACTAAAGACGGAAAGCAGGCAGGCCAATCCAATCCGTCTGGGTGCACCCGCGATCTGCCGCAAAAAAAACTTCTGGGAGGAGTCGGACATGAAGGCCTCCGATATAAAGGGTAAAAATATGAGCCGCAACACGAAAAAATCGTTTTCCCTTTGTTGCATGTCGCCCCCGCCCGTTCTACCCGCCCCCGGAATGGGACTGCCCGTACCGGGCAAAAACGCCCCCAAGACAAAAAGCCTCCGGATAGTGCTGAGAGCGCACGATCCGGAGGCTTTCCTACTTCACACAGGCAGATCCATCTTTCCCTCATGCGGAACGGTTTCTGCAAAAAAAAGGCCCGGACTTCAATACCTAAGATTCACGGTCACGCCAAAGGTCAGAGGATCGCCGTCTTTAGCCGAATTGCCCACCAGCTCTCCGGCCGCACCTTTATAAGGAGCGATATAGGTGGCATAGGTCTCATCCGTGAGATTTTTTCCCCAGAGGGAAATATCCCAGGCCTCGGTCTCATACCCGATTTTGGCGTTCAACAGCCGGTAAGCTTCCTGCCGCGTACTGTTTTTGGGATCGCCATAAAACTCGCCCACACCATGGACATCCACACGGGCGATCAGGCCACTGGCATGGCGGTACTGGGCGCCCAGGTTGGCGGTGTATTCGGGGACGTTCTGGAGTTTTTTGCCGCTGTAATCCAGCGCCACCACATTCCCACCCCTGTCCTGCTCATAGGTTTTCCATTTCTCAATCTCGCTTTGGGTCAGCCCCATGCCGCCAAAGACATCGAAACCGGGAAAAATGCGAGCGGTAAAGGAAAGCTCGCCCCCCCAGGAAGTGGCGCTGGCCGCATTCCGGATGTATGTCTGCATATCCTTATTGGTATCGGAAACCTGCTTGTCCTTGATGTCGATATAAAAAAGGGCAGCCTCCACATCCAGCCTGCGATCAAGAAAACGACCCTTCATGCCCACTTCGTAGTTCCAGGTGTATTCGGGATTGTATCTCCCCGAATCAGGCACGCTGAGATTGGCCCAGGCATTGATGCCTCCGGCCATGAAACCCTTGGCCACACTGGTATAAATGGAGACATCATCCGTCACAGCAAACCGCAGCGCAGCCTTGGGCAAAAACTCCCGGTTGGAAAGGTCATCCGTTGTGTCGGCATTCATGAAGGCATAAATGCTCCGGTCGCTGAGGACACCCTTCGCCGTCTGGAAGTCAAAACGTCCCCCGCCTGTGAGATACCATCGATCCGCAAAACGCCAGGTGGCCTGCCCGAAAATGGCCTGAGAAACAATGTCAATGTCCACCCGCCGCCAGTAGTACCGTTCTCCGCTGGGATCTCCCCCGTCAGCGTTGACCTTCTGTTCCTCACTGGATGTGGCCACTCCCACGAGCCACTTCACACGGTCGGCAGTTACGGGGGAACTCACCCGCAGTTCCGTCATGGTCTGACGGCTTCCGTAGGAATACAGCCAGGTTCCGTCATTGGTGGGCTTAATAAACGCATCCACCAGAAAGTCCATCTTGTATTCCTGAAATCCCGTAATAAGCGTCATGTCAAACGACTCACCCGCATGCTTCAGCCTCAGGCTGTGAGTACTGGCGGTCTCCTCCTTGTACTGGTTGTCCACGTCCTGATTGATCTTATGGGGAGGGGTCGTGAAATCTCCGGCATCTCCTGCTTCATAAAACCGGAAAATACCGTTCCCATCATCGTGATGCAGGGCGTCGGCAAGGTATTCCAATTCCCATGCATCGTTGGGAGTCCAGCGCAACCGGGCCCGGCCGCTCAGCCGTTCCCTGTTCCCGACCTTGTCATTACCCGTATACAGGTTCTCTACAAACCCGTCGGACTTCATGCCCAGCACCTGAACACCGGCAAAAAGCCGGTCCTGCAACACAGGACCGCTCACGGAAGCACCCCCTTCCCAGGTATTGTAGTTCCCGTATCCCAGCCGCAGTCGTCCCCGCAGGGTGTCATCCGGCGCACGGGTGATCACATGGATCAGGCCGGATTCGGAGTTCTTGCCGTACAGGGTTCCCTGGGGGCCACGGAGTACCTCCACCCGCTCCACATCGAAAAAATCCGTGTTGTGCATCACCTGAAGGGGATAGGCAATGTCATCCACATAGTATCCAGCAGGTGAGGTCAGGCTGTTGGGATAACTCGACACGCCCCGGATAACGATGACATGATCCGCTCCGGAATCCTTCATGTGGAGGTTGGGCGTATGCCGCAGCATCTCCGCCGTGTTGCGGATCTCCGCCTCTTCCAGCCTCTCTCCGGTAAACACCTCCATGCTCACCGGCACCTCCCGGATATTTTCCTGCTGCTTCTGGGCCGTGACCACAAGACCTTCCTGTTCGTACACATTTTCAAGGGTACGGGCCAAGGCCGGTGTGGCTGCCATGACCATTGCGACGGCTGCGACCACGGTACCGTACAAAATTCTTCCCATTTCAAACTCCTTTTGCAAGACTGGTTTTTAGATGACTGAGACTTTGTACGGATAGCCAAAAAGCTTCTGGTCCGCTAACGATTCCGTCCGGATAATGGATGCCTGAGTCCATAAAAAACAAAAAACCCGCCCTTTAAAAGGCAGGCCGCACCAGGAAACACTTCCCAAGCGGAAAAAAAGAGACCGTCGCCATCAGAGGGAAGAAGGCGATACGCCAAAACGCTCACGAAAGGCCCTGGCAAAATGGCTGAGGCTGGCATATCCCACGGTAAAAGCCGCCTCCGTCACATTGGCCTTCCCGGAAATCAACAACATCCGGGCCGTCTCCATACGTTGTTCACGAAGGTAGGCAAAGGGCGGCATACCGTAGAGCTCCCGGAAGCGTTCCGCAAAGCAGGATCTGGAAAATCCGGCCTCCCGGGCCAGCTCTTTAAGATCTGGAGGATCAGCCATTTCCCGCACCAGACGATCCCTAGCCGCCCGCATGGCAAAAAAATCGTCTGAAACCGTCCCCTCCACCCTGGAAAAAACATAGGCAAGAAGCTCAAGGGCCTTGGCTTCGAAAAACAGCTCCCGCGCCACACCTGAGTACGGGCAGACCAGAAGATCTCTCGCAATCAGCGCCCCCTCTGGAGATAAGGGCCACACCCGTACGCCTTCCTCTCCCGCCATGAAAAACGTCCTGACATGACCGCCCAGATGCGCCAGCAAGGCTGCGGAAAACCGCAGTTCCACCAGCGATGTACGGCAGGGCTCCGCCTCTCCTTCCCCTTTCTGGGGAGCAAGACGAAAAGCCCCGGCCTCGCCGCCCCGGATGGCGATGGTCTTTTCCGATCCGGGAAAACGACATCGAACGGAGCCGGAAAGATAAAAACTCACCCCCACCACAGGCCCATCCAGGTGCAGGGGTAAATTCGCCCGCCTGCGGGGACAAAAATCTGCCAGAGTAAGGTCCAGTCCCGAAGCAAAGCTCCTGCAACGCATCCATCCTGTCCCGGATTCGGGTGAAAGAATGAAATCCCTGCCACAGCAGGTATCCCGTTCCGCCTTCCACTGAATACAAGCCAGCGTACTCCCCATGGTATCCTCCGCATTAAGCAGACGTCCAAAAGACAGATATTAAAATGAGATATAAATCCCTGATCTTATAGAAAAGCCAACAGGGATTGCCAGAATTCCACGATTTGTCTTGCCAGACAATATTTTTTAGGCTAGACAAAATCAATTTAAAATAAAAAATGAAAGGATGGCCCATGCTGGATGCACCCATCGTAACCCCACCGGAATTTCCCCCTGTTTTCCGGCTGACGGAAACGCCGGTGACGGATGCGGATTCCCTTCCCCTTGCCGGTGCAGGTACCCAGGCGCTGGCCATCTGTCCCGGACTTTCCCTCACCTTTTCAAGATTCCGGCCCACTGAGGCCATGGATTTTCGAGTGGAATCCTCGGCAACTCCGGTGAGTTTTTGCTGCTACCTCTCCGGCACACGCCATCATCACTACGATCTTGCCGATGGTACGTCTCTGGAATGCGTCACAGAGGCGGATACCTGCACCATCTGTCGTCTGGCGGATCTGAACGGCGGTTTCTCCGTGAATCCCGGAGAGTGTCAGGCCGCCATCGGGATTCAGGTGACGCCGCAACTCCTCTCCCGGTGGATGCCTCCCGAAAGCCTGAAAAACCGGCCAGGCCTCCTTCCCCTTGTACACAATGAAGACGCCTCACCCGTTTTCCACAAACAGATCACGCCGCCGGAAATCCGTACCGTTCTTCATCAGATGAACTTCTGCCCTCTCAAGGGCGCCATCCGCAGGCTCTACCTGGAAGCCAAGGCCCTTGAACTGCTCTCCCTGCATCTTGCCGCTCTCACCAGGAACTCTGAGACCCGGAAACCGCAACCCCGCATCCGTGACCGCATCACCGAGGCCGCCCGTATTCTGGAACGTGAAATGACAGAACCGCCCACCATTGCCCGGCTTTCCCGAAGAGTCGGCCTCAACGAGTGCGATCTTAAAGCCGGATTCCGGGAAGTCTTCGGCACCACGGTTTTCGGTTATCTCCAGCGCCATCGCATGCAGGAGGCTCGCCGTCTCATGGAAACCCAAGACCACAACGTCAGCGAAGCCGCCTGGGACGTGGGCTACACCAATGTCAGCCATTTCATCGCAGCCTTCAGAAAAACCTTCGGCATCACCCCGGGTGAGCTGCTGCGCTCCAGATTCTGAAGCCTTATTCCTGCACAACCCCGCCTCACCTGCGGGCAGGAACCATTTCACGATAAAAAATCTCTACAGAAAAAATTCTGCAACATGAAAGGTAAGGGTGGCAAGGCCCAGAGCCAGCACCAGCATGGCCCCAACAAGAATTCCCGTGAGCTTCCAGGAACCTGTTTCCGCCTTAAAAATGCCCACTGTGGACACACAGGGGATGAAGAAATGGGAAGCCACCACAAAGGCCAGAGCTCCTGCCGGAGAAACGGATCCCGCAATGGCCGCGGACACAGCACCCTGGGAAGCATCCGGCGTTGCGAACAGAACCGAAAGGGTTCCCACGGTGGTTTCCTTGGCAATAAACGAACTGATGAGAGCCACGATAAAGCGCCAGTCCAGCCCGATCATCCGACCCGCAGGCTCAAGATACTGGCCGATGCGGTAAAGAAAGCCCGTTTCCATATCCCCGTTGGGTAGCCAGGTCAGTGCCCAGACCAGAACCATGGCCGCAAGGATGACCTTGCCCGAGCGGGAAACAAAAGCCCAGACCCGATCCTTCAGATTGGCCAGAATGGTGGGAAAATGAGGACGGTGATACAGAGGCAGCTCCAGGATCATGGCATCCTCCCCCCGTTTTTCCATGAAACGGCTGGCAATGCCCCCCACGAGAAAGGCCACCGCCACATTGGTCAGGGTAAGGAGGCATAAAATCCATCCTGCGGTGCGTGGCGGGAAAAAGGCCATCACAAAAACAGCCGCCACGATGGTCTGACCAAGGCAGGGAAAAAAGGGCAGCATGATGCTGGTAACCATCCGCTGTCTCCGGGTTTCCACCACCCTGGCTCCCGCCACGGCCACGGCGTTGCACATCAGCCCCAGCACCATGGGAATGGCCGCCCTGCCCGAAGCCCCCACCCGCCGCAACGGCCCGTCCGCCAGAACAGACACACGGGCGAGATACCCCACATCCTCCAGAAAGAAAAAAATGGCATAAATGATCGCAATAAAAACCGAAAGGGCTGTGACCCAGCCGATGCCCATGAGAATACCATCCGCCACGAGGCTGCCCAGAAGCCCCGGCCAGGCCGCCTTGAGTGCAGGGAGCTGGGAAAGGGCCGCCTTGATCAGGGTACCACCCGTCATCGCCCCCAAAGCCACACCCGAAGCCATGAGAAGGGGAATGAAAAGGAATGCCACCCACCGCCCCCACAAGGGATGCAGCAGCCATCTGTCCCACCTCAGGGTGCGGTCCGCAGCCATCCGGGTATCCGGAAGGGCGACGGCACAGGCGCAGTCAATCCATTTCCGTCTGGCCTCCACCAGGCTCAGAGGACCCTTTTCCATAGTTTCCAGCACGGTTTTCAGACGCCGCTCCTCCGCCTCAGGCAGCAGGGCCTTCACCCGCCTCAGGATTTCCCCATCTTCTTCCACAAGCTTGGTGGCCGTCCAGCCTGCAGGCAGATCCTCGCTAAGATAACCCGCAATGAGCCGCTCCACGGTTTTCACCGTCTGAGGCCAATCCTCAAGCCCCTGCGGCGTCATGGGCTTTATTTCCAGGGTCTCCAGGCACTCCAGCAGTCCGCCCACTCCACGATTCCGGGATGCGGCCATGGGAATCACGGGAATTCCCAGGGCCTGCTCCAGTGCATTGGCGTCCACAGGACGGCCTTCCGCCTCGGCCACGTCCGTCATGTTGAGGGCTACCACCATGGGAAGGCCCAAGGGAATCAGCTCCGCCGCCAGATACAGGGTGCGGGCCAGAGCCGCCGCATTGACCACCAGCACCACCACATCCGCTTCCCGCGAAAGAAGGTAGTCTCTGGTGATGGCCTCCTCTGCTGAAGCCGGTGTAAGGCTGTAAGCGCCGGGCAGATCCACCATGCGGTACAGTGTTGCACCAAACCAGGTGTCCCCGGTTTTCCTGTCCACAGTTTTGCCTGGCCAGTTTCCTACCCGCTGCCGCATACCGGTCAGCCGATTAAACAGGGTCGATTTTCCCGTGTTGGGCTGTCCCGCAACGGCTATCACCCTCTGTCGGTGCGGAGCTGCGGAAAACAGGTCCTCTTCCGGAAAGATTTTCCGTCTTACAGCAGCGTCCATCACTCGGCCTCCGAGCCCGGAAATTCACGAAAATCCGATGGAGAAAGCATTGCCTCCTGCACCACCCTCAGCCTGCGGGCCAGCTTCCGACCCAGAGCCAGGTAAGTATCCCGCGCATGCACGACCATCGGACCCCAGCCGCTGTTGCGGATCACCCGAACGGGCACACCGGGTATCAGCCCGAAGGCTGCAGATCGAAGGGCCAGAGAAATCCCCCCTTCCTCTTCCTGCACGACGGCCATACGGCAGGTGACACCGCCCGGAATATCGGCCAGGGAACAGACTGTTTCATCTCGCATTTGGATATCCTTAAAAAAATGTTGTTCTCTGCTTTCCTGCAGCTCCGTCTCATTTTTACCCCTTCCCCGACCGGATGGTTACCCGAATCCGGAAACAGTCTGCCCTCAGAGGGCAAAAATGATCCTTTTTACATTTGACATTTCTCGTCCTTTTACCGCATAGATAAGAGCAAATCACCACAACCAGATTTTTCCCCATTCTTTTCTGCACCATTCCCAAAAGGCGCTTTCTCAGGCTTTCCGCCCTTTCTCTTAAAGACCGGAACTCCACCCCAGAAGAGGCCCTCCATGGACAACAACACGCAAAAAAACATGCAAAAGACCGGCCTTGTGGCCGCAACGGCCCTGATCACCGGCAACCTTGTGGGCGCTGGCATTCTGGGTCTGCCCATCAACACCGGCCTTGCCGGTCTTGGGCCCTCCATGCTGGCCATCCTCGCAGGGGCAGGGCTCATGTACCTCAGCGCCAGCATCCTTGGGGATGAAGCAGCCCGAAACCGGAGTGAAACCTTTGACTATCCTTCCATGTACGAGGCTCTCCTGGGAAAAACCGGCAAATGGATCGCCATGGCCGCCAATCTCCTCATTCTTTATGGCCTGCTCACCGCCTATTTCACGGGAGGTGCCAAGATCCTTGCAAGCCTCTTTGGCATGGAGTCGCGTCTTTCTCTGGTCATGCTGCTCTTTTCCCTGCCCCTCATTGCCCTCACCTCCATCAACCTCAGCTTTCTCGCCCGGCTCAACACCCTTTTCATTGCCGTGCTGGCCCTGCTTTTTGCCGCTCTCCTGGCTCTGGGAGCCGGGCATGTGCAGGTGAAAAACATGGCCTACATGGACTGGAGGTACCTGCCCGCCACCCTGCCCATCATCATCACGGCCTTTCATTTCCACAACATCATTCCCACCATCAGCACCAGCCTTGCCTGGGATCGAACCCAGTACCGCAAAGCCGTTTTCTGGGGCATGGCTCTCGCCTTTGCCATGAATGGCCTCTGGATTCTCGTGGGCATCGGCGTCATCCCCCTCACAGGTGAAAACAGCCTCCTTTCCTCCTGGGAAACCAACATGCCCGCCACCGTTCCCATGGCCTTTCACCTGCAGAGCCAGACTTTCACCCTCTGCGCCCTGGCCTTTGCCCTGGTGGCCATCTCCACCTCTTTTCTCGCCAACGGACTGGGACTTCAGAACTTCATCCGGGATCTTCTCACCAACACCTTTCACATCGAAAGCCGGAGCCTTGTTCTGGCCCTCACCTTTCTGCCCCCTCTGGCCATCGCCCTTGTGTATCCGGACATTTTCCTGAAGGCCCTGGATCTTGTGGGCGGGGTGGGCATCGTGATCCTCTTTGGCCTGCTTCCCCTGCTCATCGCCCTCAGGGATCCCAACCGAAGCCGGGTTGTCCGGGGAATCTGTGTTCTTGCCTTTTCCTTTGCCCTTGCCATCCTCGCCATGGAGATCCTCCAGGAAGCCGGGCTGCTGCGCTTAAGGCCCTGGGTGGAATACTACAAGATTGATTTCTGAGGAGAAACGGCCATGCAATCCCTCAAACAGCTTTACCGCTACGGCATGGGGCCTTCCAGCAGCCACACCATGGGCCCCCGCAGGGCCGCAGAAATCTTCCGCAAAAACCATCCTGAAGCTCAGGCTTTCCGGGTGCACCTTTACGGCAGCCTCAGCCTCACGGGCAAAGGGCACCTGACGGACAGGGCCATCGAAGACGGCCTTGCCCCTCAGCCCTGTACCCTCATCTGGCATACCGAGGCCCTGGATTTCCACCCCAACGGCATGCTTTTTGAAGCCCTGGACAGTAAAGACCAGGTTCTCGGACAATGGCAGGTTTTCAGCATCGGTGGTGGGGAACTTCGGGAAGAAGGCGCCAGCGAACCAGAAAGCCCCAACCTCTATCCCTATGACAGCATGGAAGAAATGGTGAGCCTTTCCGAGAAAAACCGGCATTCTCTCTGGGAGCTTGTGGAAAAGTGCGAGGGAAAAGACATCTGGGATCATCTTGGGTTCATCTGGGAAAAGATGCAGGAAGCCATCCGCACAGGGCTTGCCGCAGAGGGTGTCCTGCCCGGAGGTCTGGAACTCTGCCGAAAGGCAGCCACAAGCCTTGAACGGGCAAAGCGCCTTCCGCTCCATGAAAACCGCACAGCCCTTGTGGCCGCATACAGCCTTGCGGTTTCAGAAACCAACGCCTCTGGCGGTTTTGTGGTCACGGCCCCCACCTGCGGTTCCTGCGGGGTTTTGCCAGGTGTGCTTTTCTATCTCTACGGCAGGGGAGGCCATACCCCACAAGACATACTGAAGGCTTTGGCTACGGCAGGTCTTGTGGGCAGCCTTGTGAAAAAAAAGGCCTCCATTTCCGGGGCGGAGGTGGGATGTCAGGGAGAGGTGGGGGTTGCCTCCGCCATGGCCGCTGCGGCGGCAGCCCAGCTTCTCGGAGGCCAGCCCCGCCATGTGGAGTACGCCGCTGAAATGGGCCTTGAACACCATCTGGGCCTGACCTGTGACCCTGTGGCAGGCCTTGTGCAAATCCCCTGCATTGAGCGCAATGTCTTTGGTGCCATCCGGGCCCTGGCCTGCGCCGAATATGCCCTGCTCTTTTCCGGTCGCCACCATGTCAGCCTGGATCAGGTGGTGGAGGTCATGAAGGAAACGGGGCATGACATGCAGGCCCTTTACCGGGAAACCTCTCTCGGCGGTCTGGCCCGGATTTATTCAAAAAAGAGCATACCCATCCGAAACAGCTCCTTTTTATGAGATATAAAGCCCACGTTACAAAAAAAATCCGGATCCGGATTCATTCACGGTGAGGCCTCTTCTGAAAATCCGCCGGAGAACCCCTCATCTGCAACCTGAACTGCTGCCGGGAGGTTTGAGATGGCGTCCTATGCGCACAAGGATGGAAAACTTGACACGAAAGATATAGCGGCCACCCATCTTCCTGACACCACCATTGCCTCCGGCAAGGAGTATGCCTGGAGTACCATCAGCCACTGGTACAGCAAGCAGGATCTTTTCCAGTCTTCGCCCTGCATCTATGATATCGGGAGATCGGAAAACTTTTTTCTTGCCCTCATCTTTGCTGAAATCCTGGAGCCGGAATTTTCATCGGACGCCATGGCGGATCTGCGCGGCGGCAGCGTTGTTGTCCGGCTCTATTCTCCGGATACGGACAATCCGGTTTACTATAAAGTCCAGAAAACCCTCCTTTACACCAAAGAACTTCCGGAAAAAAGGCACAAGTCCTACTGGATCTTTATGCTGGAAAAAGCCTTTGTCTTTCACTGCAGAGAATCCCTTCCGGAACTCAAGACAGCCACCTACCTCGACGCACTGAAAAAAATATCCTTCAGAGACGCCCTCTCGCTTCTGGTTGGCAAGACAAAGGCCCAGGAAATGATGGGGTTTGGAACAGATGCAGGACGGAAAATCAAAGAAAAAAATGCCTGGACAGACAAAGACAGAAGCCAGGCTGCGGTGAAGGCCATCGAAAAACTTTCTGACCTGAAACTCTTCAATGACTATGCCGCAAGGGCCATTTGTCTGATTGCTGACCCCGTTTCTCTGGATCAGGATCAGTTTGGTGTATGCGGGCAGGCATCGGTGATTTTCGTACTGCTTTCCTTCCAGCCCCAGCGCTTTACCGCCCTGCTGCGGGCTATTTTCAATAACGAGGTTTTTGTCGGAGGTATTTCAAAAATCAAAGCGCCGGTGAAAATTCAGCCGGGACAGGCCGAATATAAAACCATCATGAAAAGCGTTGCCGAAGCTCCGCTGTCCAGTGAATCCGAAACAACGGACATCAACGCCCTGCTGGCTGGTCGCATGAAACAGTACACAAAAAAAGCCGCCGAAAACCCCAAAATCAAACCCCATACAAAACTTGATTTCATCATCAGCCGAACGCTGGCGAAGATGCTGAAGATCATCAACCCCGGCCTTTATGAGGACCAGAAAAAATATACGGAAAAATTTCTCGTAAAGGGACAGCCTCTGGGGGTGAAGCACGGGGATCTGGCATTCACGGAAAATGGCGTCCAGCTCCTTTTGACCGATATCATCGGCGCTGAAGAACTCTATTTCATCCCCAGCATGACCGAGCCGGGCCCCATGATCAATGCACTGAATAAGTGGTTCCGTGAAAAGAAGGACAATGGTCCCTTTGCCATTGCTGCCGTAAATGGCTTAAGCTGGATCCATCAAAACAGCACTGCCCCCTCCACTATATGGGACCCCTCCAAACAGAACTATGATTTCGCCCACTGGGTTGTCATAGTGGGAGAAATCAGGGATCAGGGCTGGTACTGCATCCCCATATGGACATGGGCTCATATGTTCAAATCCTGCAAGCTTGCGAAGGGCAAAACAGAGGGGTACCTGTATTCCGTTATTCTGGGCTGCCTGAAATCCGAATGAGACCGCAGGCCTCAGGAGCCTTTCTTTTTATGGTCCGTTCTTCACACAGGTAAATACGGTATATTCATCATCTCCATGGGAGTACAGCCCTTCATGCACATGAAAACCCGCTTCGCCAAGAACCTGCTTCCATGTTTCCCGTGGGAAGATCCCCATGGTCCAGTGATCGGTTTCAATCCGCAGACGACCCTGCTCCCGGATCAGGTACAGGATGGTCGTTTCATACTGCCCGTCTGAGGGATCGGGATCGTTCACGTTTTCGATGATGACAAGATCAAGACCGTCTTGCAGGACAGGCGTAACGGTGGTTCTGTTCTGCCGGAAGGTTTCGGTCATCACGTCCGGGGCCACAACCAGAACACCGCCCGGATTCAGGTGGGCAAAGGCTGTGCGGAAGGCCGCTTCAAAGTCTTTCCGGCAGTTCATGTGGGAGATCGCATCATCCATGAGAATGGCGTCAAAGGTTTTCCCAAGCCTTGCGGTCCGCATGTCCCCATGGACAAAGGCGCACTCCGGGTTCAGCTCCCCTGCCTGTGCAAGCATGGCAGGACTTAAATCCAGACCCGTAACCCTGAATTCCCGCTTCAGGTTAAAGACATTCTTTCCGCCACCGCACCCGATATCCAGCAGGGTATGTACCGGACCCTTTGCATGGCGTCGGATCTGGGCCGTGACATGCTGGCAGTAAGGGGCATATTCCGTAGCCGCATCCCCCCACATGGGCCAGAGCCACGCCAGATCCGTATAAAGACGGCAAGTATCCTCCATGGATCCCCCTCCCTGATGACCCTCATGGTGCCCGGCATTGGTGTCTGTCCACCTCCCATCACTGACTGGCTCGGACGGGCCACACGCAATGCCTGGAAAACCACATGCTGTCGCTATAAGCAGTGCCGAATTTCATGTACACATACAAGGCATTATCCTTGACCGCCGCATCCTGCGTATTGGACCAGCAGGTGGACCTGAACACTCCGGGGAAGGGCTCTGACCGCAGGGCACGGGCAAAAATCGCAAGCTCATCCTTTTCCGGCAGTCTCCAGCCACCAATGCCGGAAATGCTGAAAGACTGGCTCGTTGAAACCGCCTTATTCCAGACGACCTCACCAACCGGTATGGGCTGTCTGGTCCACATCATGCCGGTATGCAAATCCGTCATGGTTCCGTCTCCGTTGTCCAGAAACCGACTGGCATAAACATCTCCGGACATGATAAGCCCGGCAAGACAGAGCATGAAGACCATTGCAACCGGTTTCAATAAGCTTATCCATACTTTTTCCATGATATTAATCCCTTATAAGGATGGCGACTGAAATAAGGATGCTTTTTCTGATGGCGTTCCAAACCCGACGCAGGTCATCATCCCTTCGGATTTTCCACTGACAGCCAAAGCTCCGGAGATTCACACATATCCGACAACTGCTGATAAAATTTACCCACATGAATACCATCCACCAGGGCATGGTTTACCTGAATCCCGATGGGAAGCAGAAGCCTCCCGCCCTGTTGAAAGTATTTTCCGATGCTCACCACAGGGATGTAGCCATGCTGCCTGTCATAGGGATGCACCATGGATGTAAAACTGAACCAGGGCAGATTGGTGATAAAAAACATGTGGTGCTTTTCCCCGGTATTCCGGTCGGGACACTCCCTGACCTCCTGAATTTTTATTTCCGAATATCTCCGATACGCCTCAAAGGAATCAAAATACCGGGAATCACAAAAGGAAAAGGTCTCATCTTCCATCAGAACGGTAAAACCCGGATCAACTTTCTGGAATTCAAACAGATCCCCATCAATGACCCGGTGGCGCAGTTCCGG
Organism: Desulfobotulus sp.; assembly: GCF_034006065.1. Lineage (NCBI taxonomy): Bacteria > Pseudomonadati > Thermodesulfobacteriota > Desulfobacteria > Desulfobacterales > Desulfobacteraceae > Desulfobotulus > Desulfobotulus sp. The sequence goes on from NZ_JAVETM010000023.1 coordinate 43,163, forward strand.
CACAAGGTTGACGGATCTTGTGATCAGAAAGCTGATGGACAGAAAAAAACCACACCTGTGGGCATCGGCGAATTTTTTCAGACCTGTTATGTCAATATGGCTTGAAGTTGAAAAAAAAGGAATATCGCGATCCTTGAAGGCCGCAAACAGCCCCCTTCGTTTATAGGTGGAAAGATCAAGCTTTTGCATAGGAATATGAACATCCGGGTTAAGAGGTGATTTTAAGTAAAAAAAGGCATCTGTCCTTACTGCTTTTACCCATATTTCATCATAAATTCTTCACCCGTCCGCATGGGACAGGACTGGCATTCCCATGATCTCATGGACATACCGATAATCCTCCGGAATACTGGATACGTTCTCCCTGAAAAGATTACCGCCATCCCTGGGGATCGTTGCAGGAGGGATTGTTGCAGAGCAGACTGCAAAACCCCTGATGATCATCCATGGAAATGTCATAAGGAATCTCGGAATATCCGTAATTATCCCTGCATATCCCGTCTATGCAGGTGTAAGATTTAAACTGGCACCCCACAAGATGCCCCTTGACAACCTTACCATCCACAATCCTGGTAACGGCGTAAGGGTGGAGGGTGCAGCGCTTGCTGAAGTAGTCGGGGTTGTTTTGACAGACGAAGGTTCGGGCAAAAAGATGTCCTGCGGTCAGAAATGTCAGCGCAGCGATGAGCAAAAAAACCCGGCCTGTACAGAAAAGCGTGGAGCGGAGTGGGATCAGCGTATTCATGGTCTTACCTCCTTTGCCTGTTGATCCGAAAAGGCCTGTCCATCCGGCAGAACGAACAAAAGCACACTTCATGCCACGCCATAAAAGACTTGATTTCAAGCATTTGTAAAAAACAGGAAAGGCCCGATACCTTTGTTTGCGCCAACATCTCTGCCACTGCCACCCCTGCTGGCATATCCGGAGGGTTCCGTAGCGGGATGGAAAAAGCGATGCTCCCTTCCTCAGTTCTGCTCCACAAAAATCAGGGCATCCGTATCAAAACCGGCAGCTTTGGAGGTTTCGATAAATTTTTCAAGAATTTGCGGCTCCACGGCAGGTGTCCGGGAGAGAAGCCAGAGATACTTTGTGTCTGGCCCTGAAACAAAGGCATACTGATAGTTTTCAGTATCCAGCCCGAAAATCACATAGGCGCCGTAAAAGGGGCCAAAAAAGGAGACTTTCAGGTAGCCTTCCGAGCTTTTGCCCACAAAATAGGCCTTGCCCTCGGCCTCCTTCCAGCGGTTTTCCGATGCCAGAAAGCCCCGGTTCAGAACCCTCACCCCTCCGTCCTTTCTCAGCGTATATTCCGCACTGACATGGCTCAGGCCCCTTTCAAAGGAATGATCCAGACGGGCAATCTCGTACCATTTTCCAAGGTAGCGGTTCAGCTCAAAATCCGTAACAGGCCGGAGGGACTGGGGCATGCCCATGCAGCCGCCGAGTGTGAGAACAGCGATGAGCAGGAGCAGTTTTTTCATTGGGGCCTCCTGATATATGAGGATAAAAGAGGGGGTTCAGGGAGAAGAGAGTCGTTTTTTTCCTTCCGGGATGCCAGCACAATGCCTTTGCCGTCAATGTGCGCCTTTACCCGCAGAGCCTCAATATTTCCGTAATCCACAAGGTCGATGGTGTAGGGAAGGCAGAGGTCATCCAGCCGCACACGGATACGGTTCAGCTCCTTCAGGGTCAACCCCTCTCCCACGAGGGCAAGGTCAATATCTGATCCGGTGCGAAAATTGTCCTTTGCCCTTGAGCCGAAGAGAAGCAGCTCTCTGACACCCTCACATGCAAAAACCGCTTCAATGATTTTTGCAAGAACACCGTCCGGCAGCCCGAAGGCCCTATCCCCTTCCATGCTCTTCTCTCTCAATCTCTTCCATCCTGCGCTCAAAGTCCCTGAAAAGGCCGCAGTAACTGCCCAGAACCGTTTCCACCACTGCCTCTGCCATGCGGCGGGTAGGCATGGGGTGTCTGGTTTCTTGTCTGAATGGTTTCCATCCAGCTTTCTCCGTCTTCAATCAGACCGTATTTGAAGGCTTCACGGATGGCATCCCGTGAACCCCGTATGGCACTGTTGCCCTGATAGAAGGTGCTATTGGGATCGCTGGCAAAAGCCTCTTCCGCAGGCAGGGCCAGTTCGGAAAAAATGGGGCCATGGTTTTTCAGAAAATCGAAATTGCCCTTTGTTCCGGAGTCTTCCGCTGTCATGCGCTCTCCCTTTTTTGAATACAAGAAGGGATGGTGAGGATCTTGCCATGAAAAATCTATAGCACACCCGGTGCATCACAGGGTGAGGCACTCTGCGTTTTTTTTGGTGGGAAGCTGAAAAAAAAAAGCGGCTCCAGCTTTCTTCCCCCCCTTTTTTTTCAGAGTGCCGCCGTCCGCCCCTCTTCAGTAACCTTCAACCTGCTGATGCTCCTGATGAATTCCTGCTGATAGATCGGAATGTTGCTGCGGGTCAGGTAGGCGGCATACCAGGTAAGGGGAAGGCCCTTCCGGGTAATCGGCCGCGCTGTAACCGGCCAGACCGGAAGAACCTCAGCCACCGCCCAGCGCGGGAGGACGGCAATACCGAAACCCGCCATCACCATTTCAAGGATGGCCTGGGGTGCCCCCACATTCATGATCCTCCGGGGTTCGACACCCGCCGGTTTCAGAATCTGCTGATAAAATCTGTTCCTTGCCCTGTCAGCATGGGAGATGAGACTGACATTCCCGAAATCGCTCAGGTGCAGAAACGTGCAGGCGGCCAGCGGATGCTCTTCGGGAAGGACGCAGACCAATTGATCCTCAAAAAGCGGAACAGCCGTATGGATCTCCGTAGGCGAAATGGCCCCGGAAATCACCAGGTCATATTTTTTTTCTTCAAGTTCTTCGACGAGATCCACGCTGTTACCGATCTCAATTTCGATATGGGGAAATCTGGCATGGAAAAGCTGAAGCACCTGAGGCAGCCATTTATAGCAGAAAATGCACTGGGTGCCGACCTTCAGCTCACCCTTTTCCCCCCGGGTCTTACGCGAGATGTCCCGCTCAGCCCGTTCAACGGCTTCCAGCACCTCCACCGCCATCTTCTGGAGCTGCCTGCCGCTTTCGGTAATGATCATTTTTTTGCGTGTCCGGAAAAAGAGGTCCGTTCCCAGCCGCGTCTCAATATCCTTCAGCTGCTGACTCAGGGCGGACTGGGTGATGAAGAGTTTTTCCGCAGCCCGGGTCATGTTGCCGCTCTCCGCCAGAGCGCAGATCATGCGCAAATGTTTAATTTCAAGATTATACATTAGTTTTCAATTATCCAAGCTTATGGTTTTCATTATACATATTAATTTCACTTATACATCATTCCCCGCTATCGTCCAGGGAAATTCAAAGCGGTCGGTACAAAGGCCGCCCCCACCCATTCATGCAGGAGGAACGATATGGCATTCGTGACCACGGTAGCACCGGAGAATGCAACAGGGATTATCAAGGAAGGCTATGACATGTTCATGAAAAACGTCGGAACCATCCCGCAGCCCATGCAGCTGATGAGCCTCAGCCCGGCACTCTTCGAATTGCAGCTCAAACGTATCCAGTATTTCAGCAAGCATCCGAAACTGAGCTTCGCCCTGCTCGGCCATATCCGTTATCTGGCATCAAAAACCCTTGATTACGGCTACTGCATGGACCTCAACCGGCATTTCCTGAAAAAACTGGGCTATGACGACGAAGCCCTCCGGATCATGGAGGAAGATCCCGGCAGATCCATGCTTGAGGAAAATGAAAGCACCATGCTCGACTTCGTCATCCGCGCCATCAAAAAACCGGATTCCATCACTCCCGAGGATATGACAAAACTGAAGGAACAGGGCTATGAAGAACAGGATATGCTTGAAGCCCTTGCCCAGGGGGTGGGCATGATCGACCATGCCATCATGATGCAGGTCTTCAGGATTAATCAGAACTGCGAAATGGCCTACGCCAGTTCCTGATCCGCCTGGAGCCAGCACATCCGGCAGCATCCACAGCGCGGCCGGATGGCTCCGAATCATTTTTTATCCGTGTGTTCCCCGGAGCTCCTTTTACCGGAGAACACACAGCCCGGAAAAAAGCGAATTTCTACAGCATCCCGAGCTTTTTCATGCGGCTTCTCAGGGTATTGGGATGCAGGCCAAGGAGGGCCGCAGCCCCGTTTTTTCCGGCTATCCTCCCCCCCGTCTCTCCCAGAACAAAACGGATATGACTTGTCATGACCCCGTCCAGGGACAGATCCTCCCTGCCCGGCCTCCTTTTTTCCATCGCCCCCTCCCGGCTTTTTCCCGGAAAGGCGGGAAAGGCCAGGGGCCGCCCCTGACAGAGGATCAGTGCCCTTTCCACCACATTCTGCAATTCCCGGACATTACCCGGCCAGTCATAGGCCATGAGGGCCTCAAGCCCTCCTTCTGCGATGTCCGGCCTGTAGGGAAGGTTCATTTCCTCGCATTTGACCCGGATGAAATGATGCACCATGGCGGGGATGTCCTGCCGTCTCTCCCGTAAGGGCGGGATATGCAGGGGAAAGACATTGAGTCGATACCAGAGATCCCGCCGGAAGTCGCCGGAAGTCATGAGGGATTCGAGGTTTCTGTGGGTGGCGGCCAGAATACGCACACTGGCCTTCAGGGTGCGGGCTCCACCCACCCGCTCGAACTCACCGCTCTGCAGCACCCGCAGAAGCTTCACCTGGGCGTTGGGGGGCAGCTCGCCGATTTCATCAAGAAAAAGGGTGCCGCCGTCGGCCCGTTCAAAACGGCCGGGCATGGTTTCCACGGCTCCGGTGAAGGCCCCCTTTTCATGGCCGAAAAGCTCGGAATCAATGAGGGATTCGGGAATGGCCCCGCAGTTGACCCGAATGAAGGGGCCCTGGGATCTGCGGGAAAGGGAGTGGATTTCCGAGGCCACCACCTCCTTTCCCGTGCCCGTCTCGCCGAGGAGAAGAACGGGACTGTCCGTGGGCGCCACATGGGAAATCAATCGGCGCACATCCTTAAGGCCGCTGTCCGCGCCGATCATCACGTTCGCACCCATGTGCCGGGCATCCCGCTGCAAGGCCCGGTGATCCCGCACCAGATCCATGTAGCGCAGGGCATTGGACAGGGCGATGGCAAAGGGCTCGTTCACTTCCCGCACCAGGGCCGCATGGCTTTCCTGATAATGGTTGGCCCCAAGGGCTCCGAAGGTGAGGTTGCCGATGAGGGTCTTCTGGATGCGAAGTCCGCAGGTCATGCTGCAGAAATCCCCGATTTCCATCTGTCGCACACCGGCCACGCCGTTTCTCACCGTGCGGAGGATTTCCCGATTGATGGGATGGGTGTGATCCCGGAGCCAGGGCGTGGTGTCGGAGCGGGATTCGGCCTGCCAGGCCCGGATGGACTCCCAGGCTGCGTCGGAAAGGGGAAAGGGCTCGTCCAGAAGAATGCCGCCCCCCTCATAGGCCAGCGCGATCACCCTGGAGCGCCGTTTCTCGTACTCGTAGAGGGTGATGAACAGGGCATCCAGCGGGAGAAGATGCCTCATGTAACAGAAAACCTCGTACAGAGCCTGATCCAGATCCAGACTGCCGCAGATGCGGCGGGTCACTTCCCGGAAATGCTCCTCTCCGCCATTCACCATATATCGAACCTTTCACGAAATAGCGTTTGATCCAAAACGATATTTCGTTATAGACCGGAAAGGGCTTTCCGGCAAGTCCTGATTTCATGGGAAATTTTTCCGTGGCACGGCCTTTGATATGCAGGATGGGGACTCAGGGAAATTTTTCCAGCATCCCCCACAAGGAGAAACCATGAACCTTCAGGAACTTTACGCCAGCAAACGCCGCTCCGCCGCAGACTGCACCGCCCATGTGAAATCCCAAGACACCATTGCCGCAGGCCCGGCCGCAGGGTTTCCGCTGGAGCTGATCAATGCCCTTTCCGCAAGACCCGATATCCGGGACGTGCAGATGTATTCCGCCCTTCTTGTGTATCTGCCGGACTTTCTCGGTCAGGAGCAGCTTGGCCGCATCCATTATCATTCTGCCTTCATGGGCCCTGTGGAACGGATGTGCATGGCGCTGGGCGTTGTGACTCCCATCAGCGTCCACTTCAGCAGACTTTCGGATTTTTTCGGAGGAAAGGCGGTGGATACGGTCTTTCTTGAGGTATCGCCCCCCGACGATCAGGGCTTTATGGGGATTGGCCCCTGTGCACCCATGGTGGGCAAATCCCTGCTTGGCAACGCAAAAAAGGTGGTGGTGCAGGTCAATCCCAGGGTGCCGAGGGTCACGGGGCCTGAGGTCAGCCTCCACCTCAGCGAGGTGGACATGCTCTGCGAAGTGGACCGGCCCCTCTTCGAGCTTCCGGATCTCACACCGGATGCAGAGGAAGCCGCCATTGCGGCCCACATCGCGCCCTTCATTCCCGACGGCGCCACCCTGCAGCTGGGCATCGGCAAGCTGGCCAATGCCGTGGGCGACATGCTGGACAGCAAAAGGGATCTTGGCATTCACACGGAAGTACTCACCCCTTCCATGGTGAATCTCTTTGAAAAGGGGGTCATCACAGGGACAAAAAAAGACCTGCATCCCGGTAAAATCGTCTGCACCTTCTGCCTCGGCAGAACCAAAGATTACGAATTCCTTGAAAAAAGCGGGATTGTGGAAATGCATCCCACAAAATATGTGAACAACCCCTACCTCATCGGCCGCCACAAAAACTTCATTTCCGTGAACAGCGCCCTCGCCGTGGATCTCACGGGTCAGGTGGCTGCGGAGGCGTTGGGTTTTGAGCAGTACAGTGCCACGGGCGGGCAGTTGGATTTCGTACGGGGAGCCCAGATGTCCGAGGGCGGCAAATCCTTCATTGCCCTGAAATCCACGGCCAGAAAACATACCCTCTCCCGCATCCAGCTTTCCCTTGATCCCGGCACCACCGTCACCACCCCCCGAAGCGATGTTCAGTACATTGTCACGGAATTTGGCGTGGCGGATCTCTCCTTAAAAAGCATTCCCGACCGGGTAAAAGCCCTCATTCCCATCGCCCATCCCGCCTTCCGGGAAGAGCTGGCCCGCTCCGCCGTGGAGGCGGGGCTGATCCGGACAAAAGATCTGGGCAGGCTCGCATCTGCGGCATAAAGGCATGAAGGGATGTCCCGCAAAAAGAGGCATCCCTATACCATGTACCTGCTGTTTTTCCCATATGATCTCCTGATACCAAAAGCCAAAAGATTTCTGATCCCAAAAGCCCCCCTTCATTTTTCAAGGAGGCTTTCTTCCCTTGCCCCCCACTCCGCTTCAGGAACTTTGGCCCGGAAAACCCAGAAGAGACCTGTGGCTTTTTATGGCATCCCCCCCTGCTTCCTGCTATAAGATTCCTCACATGCCCAAGGAACAGGGAAACGCCGCGTCCTGCAGCCCCCCTGCCTTCCCTGATTTTTCACACAACACCTGATACGGAAAACTCCGATGCACCGCTTTGTCCCTGTTCTGTCCATCCTCCTCCCCGGACTGCTTACGGCGGAAATCCTCGCCTTCATACAGATTCAACGCTGCATGGATCCCGTCATCCACAACGCCATCAACCTTGAGGCCTCAGGCATTCTCACCGTACCCCACGGACCCGCCATCGCAACACTCGCCGCCATGGACATGGGACTTTTTGCCGCCCTTCTCTTTGTATTGTCCGTGGGTGCAGGGCTCACCCTCATCACCTTTGCCCTGGCCTGGGCCAGTTGCACACTGGTGCCGGATCGCCGATGGATCACCTTTCCCGCCGCAGGACTTTGGGTAGGCCTCCTCTTCTTTGTCAATCAGAACGGCCCTGTACTCTTTCCCAGCCTCTGGGCACTGCTCATTCCTCCCATCACCTGGAAAAGCACCGTCGCGCGCATGCCCCAAAGCTCCATACACGAATCCCCCTTTCACAAACTGGCCCACCTCATCCCCCTGGTGATCCTGGCCTGCGCCGCCCTGCCCCTTCTGGGAAAAGGTATGTTCATCGATATCCGGGACAGCCTTCTCCTGTCTTCTCGCACAGGACTTGCCATCAGCGATGCCTACTACCGCTACACCCTGCCCGCAGCCGAAGTCATCAAACCCATCGCTGCCCGCCAGCTGAAAACCTACACAAGCGATATCCCCCTTTCCCCACAAACAGAAGAAGAACTGCGTGCCTGGGGCTGGCATCGGACTCAACCGGGTCTGCGCCCCCACATCCATCTCAGGCAAGAAGGCGAGCACCTTATGGTCTCTGGCAGTACGCTGAAAGCCACTGGCATTTCCAAGGAAGAATTTGCTCACGCTCCCGGAAAGGCCCTCAATACCGCCACCCTGGATGGGGATCGCATGGGCCCCTTCCGAAGTCTCATTCTCTTCTGCCTTGTACCCGGCTTTCCCATCCTGCTCTACGCCCTGGCCTTTTGCCCCCTCCGCCGTATCTTTGCCTGGATCTTTGACAGGCCTACGGCATCCTTTCTTGCCTCCCTTCTTTGCCTCCTTACAGGTCTGAGCCTCCTCCTTCCCCTGTATTTTCTGGGAGAGGCCCGGAAAGGCCCACAAAAACCTGAAGTGCTGAACACCTATCTTTTTTCCGAAAAACGCAGTGAACGTCTCCACGCCATGCGTGCTGCTGCTAAGGGTAAAAAGCTCGATGTCTCCGAAACAGTTCTCCGACGCAACCTTGAGGGCAAGGATCCCGCGGAACGTTACTGGACCGTAACCTTCCTTGGCAGCAGGCCTTCGGAAACCCACTGGGAACTTTTGCTTCAGGCACTCAATGACCCCAACCCCAATGTGGTCTGCAAGACCGTGGAGGCCCTTTCCCTCGCAGCCCCCAGGCTGCACCAGACGAAAATGGCCCAGGAAGCCATTTTACGGACTCTCCGGGCCAGCGAACATCCTTATGTACAATGGTATGCCTTTCAGGCCCTGAAAAGGTTGGGGCCCCTGCCACGGATCCCATGAACCCGGACCCGGAAATCATCGTCATCAGGAAGAAAAAAGATCCCATGACCCGTCATTTCGCCAGCCCCGCCTCTTATCCAGACCTTTTCACCCTGCTCGTGGCCTCTGCCCTTATTCTTGGCTTTGAAGTCACTGCAGGGATTTTACCCGAATCCTGGCCCTTCCTCGCCCGCCTTGGCCTGCTGCGCCTCATCCAGTGCGCGGCACTCTTCGGGCTCTTACGGGCGCGTGGTTTTTCCCTGAGCGCCGCTGGGCTGGATCCGCGTCGCCATGGCGCCGGTCTGAAGGCAGGCCTTACGGGATGCGCGCTCATGGCGCTGTTCGCCTTCGCCGCAGGCTCAGCACTCTGGCTCTGGGGCATGGACCCCTTGCGGATGATCCGGGTCACCCTTCCCGCAGACCCTTTAAATCTCACCCTTTTTTTTGTGGTCGGGGGTCTCATCGCCCCTGTGGCGGAAGAACTTTTTTTCAGGGGATTTCTTTTCGGCTATTTAAAACAATTCGGATGGATTCCTGCACTTTGTATCAGCACCGCAGCCTTTGCCCTGGTACATCCCGGTGTCCACATCCCCCAGTGGATCGGAGGTTTTGCCTTTGGCCTGGCCTATGGTCTTTCCGGAAGCCTTGTTGCCCCCATGGTGATCCACGCATGCGGGAACATCGTTCTTTTCACACTCTCCATGCTTGCAAGGCACTCTTTTTTCTGAAAAAATAGCCTTAAAAAATTCGCGCTCCCATCCCCAGGGCTTGCTACCTTCCCCGGATACCGCCCAGAACAAGGAAGAAAACACCAAAAACCAAACAATGCAGATAAAGGGGAGTTGCCAGTACCTGATCCGCAAAAATCTGAAGTCCTTCCCAGGGAAGATTCTCCACCCATTCCAGGGATTCAGGATCCAGAACCTGCTCCAGGCTCAGGTCCGCAAGGGGAAAATCCTTTTCCATGAAAGCTGCCACACCTTTGAAAACAAAAAGAAAAAAACCAGAAACCAGGCAACACCCACCCACAAAAGTCATGCTAAACATAGTAAAGACTCCTCACACAGCAAGGCCCTTAAAAAAATATTCTCCGCTACCATCTCCAGCTTCTTAAAAAATATGAATGGAATTTTTATACATTCTTTATCCGAAACACAAACCCTACTTGAAACTTTTTAAGGAAGGTCCATGTCCAGGCTTCCCGCAGTATTCATCCTTTCCAGGGTTCTCGCCTTAGAAGCGCCCCACATCCACCGGGGACTCGGCCTTTTCCCCGAGGCCATGCAACAAGAAGTCCTGCGTTTCCGACGCAAAGAAGACCAATGCCGCAGCCTTGGGGGAAAATTGCTTTTACGTCATGGACTGAGACAGCTGGGCTATTCTTATGATTTCTCAACCTGGCGACGTACCCCTGAAAGCCATAGGCCCTTTTTCCCCCAGGGTCCCGCCTTCAGCATCTCCCACGCAGGGGATTTTGTAATCTGTGGGCTTTCCCAAGGCCCCATCGGTGTGGATGTGGAGCATATGAACAGACCCGCCTTAAGTTGCACAGAAAAAATTTTTACAGTTCCGGAAAAAACCGCCATGGAAAAAAGCGCTCATCCCCACCGCCTCTTTTTCATGATCTGGACACGCAAAGAAGCCGTATTAAAAGCCATGGGAACGGGCTTTCTCCACCCTCCCCACACCATCGACGTCCTTTCTTCTCCGGTCTCCACGCCCCTCACGGCCTTTCACCTGCACCCCATTTCACTCCCTGAAGGATACATGGCCTGGTGCGCACTGGAGGGAAAAAAGCCTCCTTTCTGTGAGAATCTCAGGCCCTGCGATCTTCTTGGAATTGCATGATTTCCGAAATCAAAGCAAAACCATGAAAGCATTGCATCGTTTACCACCATCTGCTACCTTTCATCCATCATACGCTTATGCTCTGTCTGCATTCTGAGGCACACCCCCACGGTCCGACGCTATGGAGACAAGTCCCTTGATCCTTCCGCCCATCAGAGGTTTCCATGAAAGCTGAACACGTCAATCCTTTCATCAACGCCACCATCAATGTCATCTCCACCATGGCTTTCATCAAACCCGTACCAGGAAAACCCTTTTTAAAAAAAGACAACAAAGCCACAGGGGATGTCAGCGCCATTGTCGGTATGACGGGTCCTTCCCATGCCACTCTCTCCATCAGCTTCCAGAAAAAAGCCATCCTTGCCATCGTATCCAGTATGTTTGGCGAAACGGTGGACAGCCTTACGGATGACGTGTCTGAAGCCGCAGGCGAGTTGGCCAACATGATTTCCGGCCAGGCCCGCAGAGACCTGGAAGCCATGGGGGTGATTTATGAAGGTGCCATCCCCAGTGTGGCTTCCGGTGAAGGCCATGAACTCAAACATATCACCGATGGCCCCAAAATCGCCGTCCCCTTTACCATCGCAGACAGCACCTTCACCATGGAGCTCAGCTTTGAATCCTGAAAACCTTTTTTAACTTGCGAGAGGAAAGAATATGCTGCATGTCTACAGTGCTTCCTGGTGCCCCCACTGTCAGCAAGCCATTGAATGGCTGGAGGCCCATGCCATTGCCTTTACCGTCATCAATATCGAAACGGCAGATCCTGCCTTGGTCGCCCAGGTTGTTGCGGTAAACGGAGGAGAAGACTGGGTGGTCCCCACCCTGGAATACCAGGGACAATGGCGGGAAGGAAAAATTTTTGACCCCGAATCCTTCAAACAGGATCTGGTCCGCTTGGGCGTCATTCCCCCTGCCCCATAAAACGGAGTTGCCATGCCCTTTGAAAGTGTTTTTCTCCCTTCCAATCCAGGAAATCTCCATCTCTTATCCCATCATAACACAACGGGTGAATCGTTTTTTTTTCTGCACGGCAACAGCCTCTGCGCCGCCGCCTACCTCCCCTTGCTGAAAAAACTCCATTCCCTGGGTTATGCCATCACAGCTGCGGATATACGAGGTCACGGACGCTCCACCCGCGAGGGCACTCTGCCTCTCCAGGACTGGAATCCCTTCATTGAAGATATCGCCCACATACTGAAAGTCACCCAGCAAGGTCCCGTCATAGGTGTGGGACACTCCATGGGCGCTTTTTTTCTTTACGCTGCGGCCGCACGTTTTCCCCATCTCTTTTCAAGGCTGATTCTCCTGGATCCCGTTATTTTTCCAACGCCCCACATTCTCCTTTTCCGTCTTACCCAGACACTGGGATTAAAAAACTGGTTTTCCCTTCCCAAAGCTACACGCAAAAAAAGACATATTTTCCCGGATCGCTCAAGTGCGGCCCTGCACTACCAGGGTAAAGGTATGTTCCGCTACTGGGATCCGGATAGCTTTGAAGGCTTTCTGGATCAGGGTCTGCGCCCGCTCCCCAATGGCGGCCTGGAGCTGGCCTGTGCCCCTGAGCTTGAAGCCCGCTTCTATGAAACCGTGCCTCCGGATACCTGGCGCCATGCATCAGCCATCTCCTGCCCTGTACATATCGTAAGAGCGGAATACTCCCATCTTTTTCCCAGAAATGCCGCCCTGCGCCTCCAAAAAGAGCTTCCCATCGCCACCATCCACACCCTTGCAGGGAGAGGCCACTTTTTTCCCCTTGAAATTCCAGATACCTGTGCGGATCTGATCGCAGGATACCACCCCAAATCTGTCCACCCTTTTCATGCATAAAAAATCCAGGTATAAACAAGGGCGTGGCTGCACCCCCAAAAAGCCCCTTCAGGGAGGCATTCATATTTTTTTGCAGCGTTTCTTTTCAACGTCCAATCCGTCAGGCCATATATTTCAACGCCAAGGAGGTGATTTTCCGTGAGCATCATGCATTTTCTGGAAACCATCCCCAAACTTGAAATCGTTTCGTTTACGGATACGGATCGTATCCGAATGCTGAAAAAAAACCATCTTCCTTTTTGTGGAACACCCAAAAAACATCCCTATGATGGAGAAAAAATTTTTCTCCTCGCAGATCCCCAAGGGTGTGATCCTATTTATTATGATTTCCACATCAAAGACATCGCCTTTGTGGAAGAACTCCCCAAAATCGTGGACATAGATGGTCGTACCGTTTCACGCATCCGTCTCTGGATACGGCGAGGTAGCATTGCAACCCGCTGTACGCCTTTCCTGGTGGAGGGTTTTTGATTTTTCCGCCTCTTTTCAGTTTTGTACCCAGACGGCATTCCGAGATAATGGAATGCCGTCTGGCGTCTTGATGGTCACAGATTTCAAGGAGATTCCATGCCAGCCCATGCCAGAAAATTTTTTGTACTGGACACCAACGTAATCCTCCACGACAGCGCCTGTCTCTACCAGTTCAAAGACAATGACGTTATCATTCCCATCAGTGTCATTGAAGAACTGGATCAGTTCAAGCGGGGAAGCGGCATATTGAACTATCATGCCCGGGAATTCCTGCGCGCCATCGACGGCATGAGCGGCAATCAGCTCTTTAATGGTGGCGTTCCCATAGGCGAAGAAAAAGGTCGGCTCTCCATCTGCCTGCAGCAGGTTTTCCACGAAGACGTCGCCCGCAACTTTGATACAAAAAAAACAGACCACCACATCCTCAATACCGCTTACCGCCTCCGGGATGAAAATCCGGGCCGGGAGGTTGTGCTGGTCACAAAAGATGTCAACCTCCGCATGAAAGCCAAAGCTCTGGGCCTGAAATCCGAGGATTACACCACAGATCATGTCCGGGACATCCGGGAGCTCTACTCTGGATACCGAACACAAGAAAATGTGGACCCTGCCTTCATCGACCGCATGCATCAAAACCCCTTTGAAGCAGAACCCGAAGAATTTCCCTTGTCCCCCCCAATGAAACCCAACGAGTACGCCATTCTTCGATGTGATAAAAAATCGGTCCTCGTCACCCTGGATGCCGCACGCCGCAAAATCCGTAAGGTTGAAAAACCCAACGCCTATGGCATTTCACCGAGAAACGCAGAGCAGACCTTTGCCCTGGATGCACTCCTCAATGATGATATTCCTCTTGTCACCATCACTGGCAAGGCAGGAACAGGTAAAACCCTGCTGGCTCTGGCCGCAGCATTGGAACGTAAGGCCAATTACCGCCAGATCTTCATCGCAAGACCCAATGTGCCCTTAAGCAATCGGGATCTTGGTTATCTTCCGGGGGATGTGAAATCCAAGCTTGATCCTTATATGCAGCCCCTTTTTGATAATCTCACGGTCATCCAGAACCAGTTTTCTTCCCACGACAAAAAAAACCAACGCGTCAAAGAACTCATGGAAGATGAAAAAATCGTCATTTCTCCCCTCCCCTACATCCGGGGACGCAGCCTCGTGCGCATTTACTTCATCATTGATGAAGCCCAGAACCTGACCCCCCATGAGGTTAAAACCATTCTGACCCGCGCGGGAGAAAATACCAAAATTGTTTTCACCGGAGATATCTTTCAGATTGATCATCCTTATCTGGATGGCCAGTCCAACGGACTTAGCTATCTTATTGAAAAGATGGAGGGGCAGGAAAAGCATGCCCATATCGACCTTGTAAAAGGAGAACGCTCCGCACTTTCTGAGCTGGCCATACAACTCCTCTAAGGCCCCAGGGTAAAAAAGGATCAAAAAAACATTGACACACAAGATCGTCTGCCCTATAAGTAGCCCGTTGTTTGTTATGGGGTTGTAGCTCAGCTGGGAGAGCGCATGGCTGGCAGCCATGAGGTCAGGGGTTCGATCCCCCTCAGCTCCACCATAAAAAAAGAAGCCCATCCGTCTCATAAAGAGACCGGATGGGTTTTTTGTTTGAAAACACGCTTTGAAAAAACGTTCAGCCCTCTTTTCTGGAAAGCATGCCCCCTTCGGCATGCTTTCTTCCGACAATGTGCCCATAGGACCGTTCGAAGGATTCGGGGCTGAAGAGAAAAAAATCTTCCCCTTCCCCCATCCCAAATAAAAAAACGCCCTGTCTTGTGGTGATGATCACCAAAGACAGGGCGTTTCAAAAGAATCCGGCGGCGTCCTACTCTCCCACACAG
>NZ_JAVETM010000065.1:0-10805 GCF_034006065.1 Desulfobotulus sp.
CCCCTTCTTGGTGCCACGATCATTGCGGTACTGGCTTTTTTTCCCATTTACATGGCTCCCTCCAATACAGGGGAATATTGTGCCAGCCTCTTTCAGGTGGTGGTCATTGCTTTATTGGCAAGCTGGGTGCTGGCCATTACCCAGACCCCTGCCTTTTGCCACCAGTTTTTAAAAACGCCTGCCCCTGCATCACTGAAAAACGGGGAGACAGAGACCCCTGAGCCCAGGGGATACAGACTCTACAGAAAATTTCTTTTTTTCTGCCTCCGCCACCGTTTCCTGACCCTGATCACCATGACGGGGGTTCTCCTGTCCTCCCTTGTGGCCTTCCAGCATGTGCCCCAGAATTTTTTTGCCGACTCTGACCGAGACATGTTCATGATAGACTTCTGGATGCCCGATGGCACCCGCACCGAAACGCTTGCCCATGAAATGGGGCGTCTGGAACAGCACCTCACCACCCTACCGGAGATTGAAAGCTTTGCGGGTTTCATCGGCTCCGGACCCGTTCGGTACGAAGCTTCCCAGAATCCCGAACCCGCCACGGAACACTATGGTCACTTTCTTGTTCAGGTGAAGGATTACAGGGAAATTCCCGCAATCCGGACAAATTTATACACATGGTTCAACGAGAACATTGCGGATGCTGCACCCAGAATCCGGCTATATCGCTCCGGCCCACCCGTTGATTTCAAGGTGGAAGCCCGCTTTACGGGGCCTGACCCGGCCATTCTCAGGGATCTGGCTGATCAGGCAAAAGGTATCATGGAAGCCCACCCCAATGCCTATGATGTGCGGGACGACTGGCGCAACCGGGTTCCGGTTTTATCCTCTTCCTTCAATCAGACAGAAGGCCGCATGACGGGCGTGGAGCGGTCGGATCTCGGAGCCTCCATGCTCCGCCGCACGGACGGAGAACCCATGGGTGGCTTCCGGGACGGAAATGACATCCTGCCCATTCTCTTAAAAACCATCGCCTCTCCGGATGCTTCTCTGGAAGGCATCCCGGTATGGGGCAGGGACACAGAGTCCCGCCCCCTGCGTCAGGTGACAGAGGAGATGACCATTCAGTGGGAAAATCCTGTGATTCGCAGAATTGACCGCACAAGGGCCATTAAGGCCCAGTGCGACCCCATGGATATCACCGGAGAAAGCCTGAGAAAGGACATCGCACCGGCCATCGAGGCCATCCCACTTCCTCCCGGCTACAGACTGGAATGGGCGGGGGACTACGACCTGTCCGTCAAAGGGCAGGAAAGCACCAACAAGTATCTGCCCTTATCCCTTTTTCTCATGGCCTGTATCCTTGTGCTGCTCTTCGGGCAGCTCCGGCCCCTTCTGATCATCATGCTGACCCTTCCCCTTTCCGTCATCGGAATTGCCTTCGGTCTTCTTGTAACCCAGGAAACTTTCGGTTTTCTTGCCATACTCGGCGCATATAGCCTCATTGGCATGCTCATCAAGAACGCCGTGGTGCTTCTGGATCAGATTCAGCTGGAAATGGCCGCAGGCAAAGCACCCCTTCTGGCAGTGATGGATGCCTCCCTGAGCCGCCTCAGACCCGTGACCATGGCTGCCCTCACCACCATTCTGGGTATGATCCCCCTTTTGTCGGACCCCCTGTTCAGTTCCATGGCCGTTACCATCATGTCCGGCCTTCTGGTTGCAACGGTTTTAACCCTCATGGTGGTTCCGGTACTGTTTACGCTGCTGTACCGCATTGAAATCCCGTAGCCGAAAGGTCATATGCTTTTGTTTTCAAGGACATTTTTCCTTACCGGCCATCGTTTCTTTCCTGAAGCGGAAAAGCCGTCTACAGGTTTTTTCCTCCCCTCTCCCACCGGGAGAAGGGCCGGGGGGGAGGGAGCATTCGGGCAGCATCCGCCCCGGAAACAGCCTGAAACCCTCTTCCAGTCATTCAATAACCCAAAGGGCAGAAAAAATGGTTTCTGCCACGCCAAAGGATCCAATATGAAAATGATTCAGACAGGGGCCGTCCTGATCCTGCTCTCCCTGCTTCTTCCGGGGATGGCGACCGCCAGCAGCTACGACCTTGGCCGGATTATGGAAGCCTCCCTTTCCAATCGGGATATTCTACGAATGTATGAGATTTCCCGCCGTCAGGCCGAAGAAGGGGTGCGGGAAAGCCGGGCCGCTTTCATGCCCGGCGTGGATGCCAGCTACACGGCCAATCGTCTTGAAGACAGCACCCTATTTGAAAATGAGGAGAATGCTTCCTGGAAAATCGCCGCTCGCTGGAATCTTTTTGCGGGTTTCGGGGATCGGGCCACTCTGGATACGGCGAGAAGGAAGGTGGAAGTACAAGAGGCCCTCATGGAGGGGTTGCGACAGGATGTGCGTCTGGAAACGGCCTTGGCCTTTCTCGGTGTGTATCAGGCACTGGCCGAAAGGGAAGTGGCAGACAGCACACGCAAGCTGTACCAAAAAGAGTATGAGCAGGCCGGAACCCGCCATGGGGTAGGGGTGATCCGAAGGGCGGATTATCTCAAAATCAAGGTGGTTCTGGATGACGCGGAACAGGCGTGGACAAGGGCGGATGCTGCTGTGAACAAAGCCATGAACCAGCTTTCCCGCACATCGGGCCTTATCCTCACCCTTTCGGATCTGGATTTTTCAGACTTTCAGAACCTGCCCCGGCTGGAGGATGTCCGCCTTCTTTCAGAACAGATGCGGCAGCGCCACAGCGAGCTGAAAATTCTGGATCTGACGAAAGCCATGGCGGAAGACAGCGTGCGGGTGGCCCAAAGTGCCTATCTGCCCAGAGCGGATCTCGCCCTTTCCCATGGGCAGTCCGCTGATAACTACCAAATTTCCGACAATGTGGAAGATGAAACCCGGCTGACCCTTTCCTTGTCCGTGAATCTCTTTGACGGCATGAGAAAACCGGCTCTGGTCCAGAAAAGCCGCCTTGAGACCCGCCGCATTGAACACGAAAGGCGAGAAACTCTCAATAATCTGGATGTGCAGCTCAAAAACCTGCTTCTGGATGCAGAAGTTGCTGAAAATAACCTCCGTGTGGCTGAGGCCGGTATGGATGAGGCCGAAGAACATCTCAGGGTTACGGAGTACAGCTACAGGGAAGGGGTATCCACCACCACAGATCTTCTGGATGCCATTGCCTACCTTTCCAGGGCCTGGGCGAACCGCATCACAGCCCGGACCGCCTGTCAGGAAACCACCCTCCGGGTGCACCATCTCGTGGCGGGGCTTGGGCAAGAATAACGGAAGGCTTGCCCTTTCATGGGATTCAATGCATCCGGAAAGGCCTATCCCCTTCGCGTTTCTTCAATGAAAAAAGCGCGAAGGGGAGAATTGAGGAGAAGCGGATTTCTTTGCCATATGGTTCCGCTGCGCTCTTACCTGTTCTCCACCTTCCCGTACAGAAGACTCAGAAGATGTCCCCCTTCGATATCCGCTGTCCAGCAGGAGACACCTGCCACATCCTTTCCGTGAACCCGCATCCCTCCCGGCAGAATTTCAAGCTTTTTCAGGGGCAGATGAAAACCCTGGCCCACAAGCTTGAGCCCGGCCTCCTTTAAAGTCCAGTGCCGGAGAATCTCCCGCTCCGGCTTTCCGGAAAGAAAGGCCCATTCCTCTTCGGAAAAAGCCATGCGCCTTAAAGCTTCCGTGTCCCGCTTTCTGTCCGGCTCCAGATCCAGACCCAGCCTCCCCCCTTTTTCAAGGACCATGCCCGCCACGGCCAGATCGCCGCCATGGCTGATGGAAAGGGCATATTCGGGAAAATCCGGCAGAAAAGGAACCCCTTTTTCCGTATTCTCCACGGCTATGCCAGCTCCTGTTCTGGTATCTCCCAGAAAGGTCCGCACCAGCTCTTTCACAGCCATGCGACCGCAGAGCCACTCCATCTGCCTCTTGGCAACGGCAAAACCATGAAAACGGGCTTTTTCTTTTTCCGAAAACCCCTTAGGAAAGTGCTCTTCAGAAAGAAAAAGGGCTTTTTTCGTTTTAAGTGTATCCCAACTTCCCTCTTCGGGAAAAAGCCTTGTCAACACTTCCGGAATAGAGATGAGATAGAGGGCCACGGGAATGGTTTCAAGCTGGAAGGGAAAAGAAGAGAAGCGCAGAAGAGGTGGATCGGCTTGCCAAAAATTTCCGGATTTCATAGGCTGTATTCTTCTTATGACAGGTTCAGGGTGGGAAGGGAGGCTTTTGCCGTAACAGTCAGCTTTGTCAAGGGATGCTGGCCTGTGGATACATGGCCA
Source organism: Desulfobotulus sp. (assembly GCF_034006065.1). Lineage (NCBI taxonomy): Bacteria > Pseudomonadati > Thermodesulfobacteriota > Desulfobacteria > Desulfobacterales > Desulfobacteraceae > Desulfobotulus > Desulfobotulus sp. The sequence goes on from NZ_JAVETM010000065.1 coordinate 4,245, forward strand.
ACCCAGGCCTTTGCGTCAAGGTAAAACGCGTTTTTTTCCTGCATACCCCCCTGCCGTTTTTCTGGAGCATGAAAAAAAGGGCCTGTCAGGTTCTGGGTCCGAAGGTTTTTTCGCGGTGCGGGTTCAGACAGTAACCGCTATCGTCTGGACGCCCAGATCACGTGAAAAAGTCTGTTTGATATGGCGTATCCAAAACTGAAAACAGGAGAAAGCCCATGGTATTCAGAAAAAAACATTCGTTAAAAAAATTCAGGCCGGAATTTTTCTGTCTGCTCTTCGCTCTTTTGATCCTGTCTTGCAGCGGCGGTTCCCCCGAGCCATATCTGTCTTTGAAAACGGCAGAACTGGCCGTGGAGGAAGCACTGGAAAAGGACAGGGATGCGGTATTCTCCATTGCTCTTTTTTCTGAAGAGGAAATTCTCTGGACCCTTTCAAAGGGAATGGCGGATCCTGAAAAGAAAATTCCTGTGAACAGTGAGACCCTGTTTGCCATCGGTTCCGTGAGCAAGGTTTTTACGGCTGCGGCTGTGATGAAGCTTGCTGATGCGGGACGGCTGGATCCGGATGCTCCTGTAGGCCACTATCTGCCTGATTTTGTGATGGCTTCGCCGGAATATGAGGAAATGACTGTGGCCATGCTTCTGGATCATGGCTCAGGCCTGAGCGGTTCCCATTACAGGGGAGGATTTACGGATACGCCCTGGGCGGCTTATCGGCCTGAAGCTTATGAAAGCATACGCCAGAGCCGCCTGAAACATCGGCCAGGGTACATGCATGTTTACTGCAATGATGGCTTCACTGTGGCCGAGCTTGTGGTGGAAGCGGTGACAGGCATGGCTTTTACCGCTTATGTGGAAAAAGAGCTTCTTGCGCCTTTGGGGATGGATAAAAGCCGCTATACGCTCAGGGCTTTTCCTGAAGGTTCCTATGCCGCCTCTGTGATAGGGGGAACTGCCCTCCCCATGGAAAGTGTTAACCTCCATGGGGCCGGAGGACTGTATTCCACGGTTTCTGACTTAAGCCGCTTTGCAGCCATGATCATGGCAAGGGGGCTTGTGAACGGAAAACCTTTTTTTTCTTCCGAGGCCCTGCAAAAGATGGAGCAGAACCGGACAAAAAATACCTTCAGGCTTGTGGATACGGACTATCTGGCCTTTGGCCTCGGCTGGGATAATGTGGCCCATCCCGGCCCCGGTAGTCTCGGCATCCGGGCCTTGACCAAAAACGGAGGCACCTCTTCCTATCGTTCCGAGTTCTGGGTGTTGCCGGAAGAAAAACTGGGGCTGGCCATTTTGTCCGCCAATGCAGCCCAGGCTTCTCTGGGGGCTATGGCTGAAAAGATCATTCTGACAGGTCTTGTGGAAAAAGGCCGTCTTTCCCGTCTGCCCGAAAAAAAGGCGGCCTCTGGGATACAGCCCCTTACGCCAGAAGAAGGTCTGATGGACGCCATTGCAGGTCCGTATGCCAATTACAGCAATGTTTTCAGGGTTAAAGCGCTTTCAGCAGACAGCATAGACGTGGAGATCAGAGCTGGCAGTGAATGGAAAACCTATCTTGGAGGCCTGCGTTACCATGAGGATGGCTGGTTTGTTTCAGATCCGCATGGCAGCCCTGCAATCGGGTTTCAGGAGGCGGATTCCAGGCGGTATATGGTGATCAGAAGTGATGCGGGATATTATTCCACAGAAATCCCCCTGGCGGAGCAGCTGAAAAAAGAGATTCTGCCTTCGGAAGCCTGGCGGAAAAGGACTGGCAGAACCTGGTTGGCTGCGGATGAGCCAGGTTTTTTCTATTTCTTTTATTATGGTCTGTCTCCCGCATATCGCCTTGAAATGCTGGAAGAGCTGCCTGGCTATGTTTTTGCTGTGGGCAATGGGGCATGGCAGCCTCTGATGCCGGATCAGGCGGGACATCGGGCGGATATGAGCCTTCTGATTCCCATGGCCCTGGGCAGGGACCTGTCTGATCTGGAGATGGTGTACCGAAACGGTGAAGAATGGTTCAGATATGCGGGCACTCTCTATCGCCCACTGGATTCCCTTGAATCTCTGCAAAAGGGCGGACAGACTTCCCTGCGCGTGACAGAAGAGGGCATGACTCGCTGGATTCGTCTGGAAACGGAGGCCAAGGAGAGTTTTCTTTCCATTGATCTTGCAGATACCGGGCGGTGGCGGCTTTTTGATCAGATCTTTGAGCAACAGGATATGGGAGACGGTCCGGCGGATATTGCGCTCGACCCCGGAAGAGGGCCGTATTATCTGGGTTTTTATGCGGAAAGTGGAAAAATCATGGGCTTAAGCCTGCGCTAAGCGGAATCGTTCTGCAAGACCTGCCCAATCTACCCAAAGACAGCTCTGGAGCTGACTTCCTGCTTCATGGAGGCTGCCCTGAGAAAACGTCAGGGATTTTAATAGGTTGGCCGTACCGTGTATGGCGTGGCCATTGGGGAGAAGCCCCCTCATATCCGGTGAAGGTAAGCTTTGCGGAGAGGCGTGAACCATGAAATCAGATCCAAAGAAAGGCTTAAAGCATGGACTCTGTGGAAGAATACCGCATTGAAATTCCTGAAAACGGACATCTCTATGCGAAAAAATGGCTCCCGGAAAAATGCCTTTTTCCCATTCCCCTTGTCCTGCTCCATGACTCTCTGGGGTGCGTGGCGCTGTGGCGGGATTTTCCGGAAATCCTTGCAGATCGTCTTTCCTGCCCCGTCATTGCCTATGATCGCCATGGATTCGGACGTTCTTCCGCCCGCCAGAAAAGCCCTTCGCTGAATTTCATTGAAGAGGAGGCCACCCATTATTTTCCCCTGTTGAAATCGGCTTTCTGCCTTTCAGACTATCTTCTTCTCGGCCACAGCGTGGGAGGAGCCATGGCCATTGCCATTGCAGCCCAGGACAAAGAATGTCGGGCTGTGGTGACCCTGGCCTCCCAGGCTTTTGTGGAGGATCGCACACGAAAGGGCATTGAAGCGGCCATGGAAGCCTTTAAAAAACCAGGGCAGCCTGAACGCCTTGCCAAATGGCATGGCAGCAAGGCGGCATGGGTGTTCAGGGCCTGGACCGATGTGTGGCTTTCTGAAGAATTCAGAAGCTGGAGTCTCGCCCCGTACATTGGCAAGGTGTTCTGCCCTGTGCTGGCTATCCATGGCGATCAGGATGAGTACGGCTCCAGGGCTTTTCCTGAGTTTATTGCGAAAAAGAGCGGAGGGATTTCCAAGATGCGGATTCTTCCTGCCTGCGGTCATATGCCCCACAGGGAAAAGACCTGGGAAGTTCTTGATGCGGTGGCATCCTTTGTTTCGGGCCACAGGTCTGAAGTCCCTGAAAAAGAGCAACTGATTCCCCGCAAAGGCAATTTCAAAAAGCTGATCACCTACAGAAAAGCAGAGGCAATCTATGATATAACCTACTACTTTTGCACAAATTTTCTAAGGCGCGGAGACCGCACCATCGATCAGATGGTGCAGGCAGCCCGTTCCGGAAAACAGAATATTGCAGAAGGCTCAGCGGCATCTGCCACATCCGGGGAAATGGAAATCAAGCTCATCAATGTTGCCAAAGCAAGCCTTCAGGAGCTGCTCATGGACTATGAGGATTTTCTGAGAACCCGCGGGCATCGGCAGTGGGAAGACGATTCCGTGGAGCTGGCAGCCATGCGAAAGCTGGGACGCAGCCACAACGACAGTGCTTTTTTCATGCAGATGGTAAAAACAAGGCCGCCCGAAACCATTGCCAACATGGCCATTGTACTCATCAAACAGAACGACTACCTGCTTTTCAGGCAGCTCAAAGCCCTTGAGGAAGCCTTTCTGAAGGAAGGTGGCATGCGGGAGAGGATGACACGCATGCGGCTGCAAGCCCGTCGCAATGGTGGGGGCAGGTCTAAGACAGGAGATGCGCATTTAAAATGAAAAGGGGCGGGTTTTACGGTGTGCCGGGCCTGCCCCCTTTTTTTTACTGCTAAGGTCCTTAAGGTCTTTAGGGTCCTTAAGGTCCTTAAAGACCCAAAGAACCTTAAAGCCCTTACCCTACGAAACCTTCTTCACCCCAAAGGCCTCCACCTCCCCTTCCAGGGAGAACCCCGCCGCCGCAGGAATACGGATCATCTGAAAATCCTCCACCCGCACCATGAGGCGGCCGTTGGCATCCACAAGGGCCATGTCAAAGAGATCCGTCTTTTCCAGTTCCGCCTTTTTCTCCGTCACGCAGACATAGGCCGTGCGGGCTTCGGGCATGTCAAAAATCCGCATGCGGCTGAACGAAGAGGGCAGCACAGGCGTGCCTTTTCCCAGCATGTTGAACAGGCCTCCGGTCTGGAACATGGCATCCAGCAGCACCACAGGGATTCTGAAATCCGGCCCCTTGACACCGGCAAAGAAAAAGCCCTGCCCCGGATCCCGCATCAGGGTAACAAGCTGCCTGCCGTCAAAGCCCGCCACGGACTCAATGCTGCGGAAGACCCCGTCCATGAAAAGCCGCGTGGGCCGGTAGATGAGATCCCCGAGGCTGCCCTTGTGGCGCAGGCCCGGCAGATCGGGAATGGCCATGAGCTGCACGCCGGGCCGCAGATCCGCGGTCTGCACCCTGCCCGTATAGTGCAGGGTTTCCGTGCTTTCCGAAGAACCGGGCCGTGTGAAGGAAGAGAGCATTTCTACAGTCACGCTATCCGCTTCAGGACCTTTGGCCCGGATTTCCAGCCGTTTGGGACGGTTTTTTAAGAGCTTGATCCCATAGGGAATGGAAAATTCCTCGATTTCCGTCACATAGCGCCTGCCGCTCACCTGAAGGGCCGCCTCGGCCAGGGTTTCAAGGCCCGTGGCTCCGAGAAAAAGGGGAACGCCGTCCAGGCTGTGATCTTTGAGGAAAAGATCCCGCTCCAGGGTCAGGGTACGGACAAAGCGGGCCGTTTTGCCATCCGGCTCCAGCCCTGCATCCAGAAAGGCATCCAGCACCGGCCCCTGACCGGCAAGGGGCAACAGGCCATCGGGATCAAAGGCCCGGTCTTTGCCCGTGAACACGGCCTCGCAGGGTTCGGGGCTGCGGCACTCCCCAAGGAAGAAGCGGATTCCCGCATCTAAGGGCAGGAAGGTGAGGCCCCGGCTTTCCAGAACAGTTTTCACCGAGCCCCGTGTGGCCATGCCCGTGCCTTCCCAGGCTGTCCAGGCCAGCACCTTGGTGACGCAGTGGGGCCGCTTCACCTGTTCCGCCAGCACCATCTTGCCCAGCATGTCGTTGGCTGCGGTGTAGTCACACTGACCGGCATTGCCAAAGCGGGCCGTGACCGAGGAAAAGGCGAAAATAGCCTTCAGATCATGGCCGGAGAAGGCTGCCAGCAGATGGGCCATGCCCCTGACCTTGGGCGTGAAGACCCGGAGGAAGGAATCCAGAGTTTTCTTGTCAAAGACCTGGGATTCCTCCACACCGGCCCCGTGGATGATGGCATCCACCTCCGGGAAGCTTTCGGCCAGTTTCTGAACGGCGGCAGCATCCGTCACGTCCGCAGACACATAGCGTACGGAAACGCCCTTTTCCTCCAGAAGACGAAGACGCTCCGCCGTGCGGTGCAGGCCCTGCATGCGTTCTGCGGTTTTTTTCAGGTGCAGGGGAGACAGCCCCGGCATCTTCTCCGCCAGACGGGCCATGAGATCCTTTAAGGAAAGCCCTGCCGTATCCGGAGTGAGATCCTTTAAATCCGAACGGCCCACAAGGATAAAGGCCACATCCTTTTCTTCCTCCGCAAGGGCCTTCACCATCTCAAAGGTGATGCCCCCTGCCCCGCCGGTGACAAGGACGGTGCAGCCGGAAAGGATGTTCTTCTGCCCCTGAGTCTTTTTTTCAAGGAGGGTGGGCAGGAAGCGGGTTTCTCCCACAAAGCCCGTTTCCACCCGGCCATCGCCGGTGAGGAGTTCCTTCACAAAGCGGCTGGCCATGGAGGGGGCATCAAAGCGCCTGTCCCCGAAATCCGTAACCTTGATGCGGGTATGGGGGAATTCCCGGGCAAGGCTCTTCAGAAAACCGGAAAAGGCCGCCTGCACCGGATCCGGACGCATCTCGCCTTCCCGGATGCCCATGGCCGTGGGAAAGATCACGGACTGGAAGGCGGGCATGGCAATGAAGGCTCCCTGCCGGTTTAAAGACTCCCGCAGGGCATGGATGGCGGTAAAGAGGGCGGCGGGCATGCGCTCACGGCCTTCTGGCACCTCCGTATTCAAGGGGTGGAGCAGCACAAGGCCGCAGAGATCCGGATGCTCTTTGGCAATTTCCCCAAAGAGCAGGGCGCTTTTTTCCGCATCCCGGTCTTCAAGGAGATAATCGCCCCTGTCCCGGCCTGCGGTGAGAATCACGGCACCGGCGGCTTCAAGGGCTTCCACTACCGGTGCGGCAAGGCCCTGATCGTCTAAGGTCACCAGCACCTTGCGGCCGGAAATGCCAAAACGGGGGCCTGCTTCCGCAGGAGCTTTGCGTACATCCGGCACAAAACGGAAAAGTCCTTTTTCACTGTGGCCGGGGTCTGCCGGAAGAAGAGAAGACTCGTCTTCGCTTCCGGGAGATTCCGCAA
>NZ_JAVETM010000066.1:0-10468 GCF_034006065.1 Desulfobotulus sp.
GGGAAGGCCTGCTGCCCACCATTTCCTCTATGTTAGTACCCCTGATTTCATAATTCCGGACTTATGGGTAAAGATAAGCCCAGTGGGAGAGGGGAGAAATAGAGACTGTGCGCCTTTCAGACCTCCCGCTCAGATCACCAGCTCAAAGGATTCTTCCGGGCTGTCCCGATCCTTGCGATCCAGAAGGGCATCCAGGATTTTTTCCATGAGCCGGATGCCGCCCATGTAGCCCACCGTGGGGAAATAGCTGTGGCCCACCCGGTCAAAGATGGGAAAACCGAAGCGCACAAAGGGCAGATCCTCATCCCTTGCCATGTATTTGCCGTAGGTGTTGCCCATGAGCAGATCCACCGGCTCCTTTTTCATCCACTGGTGGAGAAGGAAAAGGTCACCATGGGCTTTGACGTTCACGGGTACGGGAAGGTGGGCGGTGAGCTCCCGGATTTTCTGCTCAAAGGCCTTGCCCGGTGTGCCCGTCACCACATGGACGGGGTGCATGTCCAGGGCCACGAGAAACTCCACCAGAGAGACAAGGGAGTCCGGATCGCCGAAAAGGGCCACCCGTTTCTGGTAGAACCAGGCCTGCATGTCCGTCATCACATCAAGGAGTTTTCCCCTTTCCACGGCAATGCTTTCCGGAACACTGACGCCGCCCACCTTGCGCAGGGTGTCCACAAAACGGTCTGTGGCCTGAAGGCCGATGGGCAATTCCTGTGTATGGCAGGGCACCTTGCACAGGGTGTCCAGCTTGCGGGCCGCCAGATCGGAGGCCAGAGGGCCGAGGGCGATGGTGGCCTTGCTGTCTCCCGTGGCCTTCATTTCCGCAACCGTCACGCCGCCCTTGGGGTACATGCGGAATTTTCCCGTCTGGGGTGCATTCAGCACATTGGAGGTGTCGGGAAAGACGATGGTTTTCAGGCCCATGAGACTGGCCATGCGCTTGATTTCCTCCATGTCCGAAGGCTCCACGTATCCGGGAATGATGTTGAGGGTTTCATTCCTTTTGCCCGTGGATGCGGAAAATGCGGAAACCATGCCCTGCACCATGTTGGCGAATCCCGTGACATGGGAGCCCACATAGCTGGGGGTGGAGGCGTGGATCACGTATTTTCCTTCGGGCACCTTGCCTTCGTCTTTCGCCTTGATGGCGATCTGGTTGAGGTCGTCACCAATGGTTTCCGAAAGGCAGGTGGTGTGTACGGCAATAACCTCCGGATCATAGACCGTGAAGATGTTGTCAATGGCCTGAAGGAGGTTGGCCTGCCCGCCGAAGACGGAAGCGCCTTCGGTAAAGGAGCTGGTGGCCGCCATCACGGGCTCCCGGTAGTGGCGGGTGAGGGCGGAGCGGTGATAGGCGCAGCAGCCCTGGGAACCGTGGCTGTGGGGCAGGCAGCCGTGGAGGCCCAGCGCCGCATACATGGCGCCGATGGGCTGACAAGTCTTGGCCGGGTTGATCATGAGTCCCGTGCGTTCCACGGGTTCTGCGGATGTATGACGGAGGAGCATGGGGATGTCCTTTCCTTTGATAATAAAAAATTGAACCCCCGTGGGAGCGGGGAGGTTTCCGACTCCCACAGGGGCCACGGGCCTCTCAGGCAACCCAGGCGTAGTTGGCGGAGAGTTCAGGTTCAGCGGCCCATGGAGGCGTGATATAAGACCAGACCTTGGCGTTCACCATGCGCTCGATTTCTTCATAAAAATTGATGGCTCCCTTAAAGCCCGCATAGGGCCCGCCGGAGTCGTAGGAATGGAGCTGTTTCATGGGAATGCCGCTCTTCTGGATGGCGTATTTTTCCTTGATGCCCGCACAAAAGATGTCCGGCTTGAACATTTCAATGAGCTTTTCCGTTTCAAAATGACTGATGTCGTCAATGACCAGGGTGTTTTCCTTCATGTCCGGCATGAGCCCTTCATATTCCCGGAAGGCCAGCCCTTCGTTTTCGAGCTTTTTCAGGCTTTCCTCATCCTTTCTCGGCACGTAACGCTTGGCATCCGGTGTGATGTGCAGCTCCTCGATGTTGCGGGAATCCGCATCCACCTTGATGCTGGGCAGTACCTTGCGGCCTTCGTAGTCGTCCCTGTGGCCGAATTCATAGCCCGCTGCAAGGGTTTCCATGCCCAGTTCAGCGAAAAGATCCTGATAATGATGGGCGCGGGAACCCCCCACAAAGAGCATGGCCCGCTTGCCCTCACACCGGGGCTTTACCTTTTCCAGGGAAACCTTCACCGCTGGCATTTCTGCTGCAATCACCTCTTCGACTCTTGCCTTCAGTTCCTCATCCTCAAAATACTGGGCGATTTTGCGTAAAGACTTGGCCGTGGATTCCGCACCAATGAAATTCACCTTGATCCAGGGAATCCCGAACTTGGTTTCCATCATCTCCGCCATGTAGTTGATGGAGCGGTGGCACATGATGGCATTGAGATCCGCCGTGTGGGAGTTGGCGAAGTGATCGATGGACGAGTTCCCCGAATAGGTGGAGACAAGGGTGATACCGCAGGCATCGAGAATCCGTTCGATCTCAAAGGAATCGCCGCCGATGTTGTATTCGCCCAGAAGGTTGATGCGGAACTTTCCCTTGCCGATGGTGTCGTCCAGCCCCACCACATGGGTGAAAATACCGTTGTTGGCGATGTGATGCCCTGCGGACTGGCTGACCCCCTTGTAGCCCTCGCAGCTGAAGGCAAAGACATTGATGCCGAGTTTTTCCTTCATTTCACGGGTCACGGCGTGGATGTCGTCGCCGATGAGACCCACGGGACAGGTGGCAAAAACGGAGATGGCTTTGGGATGAAAGAGATCATAGGCCTCCTGAATGGCCTGTTTCAGCTTCTTTTCTCCCCCGAACACGATGTGTTCTTCCTGCATGTCCGTGGTGAAGCAGTAGGTCATGAAGTTTTCATCGGTCTCGGATTCGGGCCGGGTCTGGTTGCGGCGGGTGAGCCAGGAATAATAGGCGCAGCCCACAGGCCCATGGGTGATGTTGACGATGTCCCGTGTGGGGCCCAGCACAACGCCCTTGCATCCGGCGTAGGAACATCCCCTCTGGGTGATGATGCCCGGAACGGTACGCATATTGGCACCCACTTCCGGCACCTTGCCCGTGCTGTCCTTGCGATTTACGAGAATCTGCTTGGCCCGTTTCCGGGCCACCTTGGTGGGGTATTTGGCAAGGATCTCGGCCTTTATCTTTTCTAGCTTTGCAGCCGTATTTTTTTCGTCGCTCATGGTCGTTTCCTTCTTCATGGTCGTTTGGGTAGCCTGAAACGGATCCCTCACCCCCGGCCCCTCTCCCGGAGGGAGAGGGGAGAATAAGACATCCTCAAGGCTCCCTCTCCCCCTGGGAGAGGGTTGGGGTGAGGGCCTCATCAAGACTCTTTTCTCCCCTTGGGAGCAGAGTCTGAGGTATCCCCTACACCTCATCCAGTACGGCTTCTCCCCGCTCCCCGGTGCGGATGCGGATGGATTCTTTGGCCTGAAGGACAAAGATTCTGCCGTCTCCGGATTTTCCCGTGCGGTTGACCCGGATCAGGGTGGAAACCACCTTTTCCACAAGGCCGTCCGGCACCACGATGGAGATCATGCGTTTGGGGATGAGGCGGCTGGAATCCCCCAGCTGGGTGATGGCTTCCTCAAAGCCCTTTTCCGCGCCCTTGAGCAGGGAAAAATCCACAATCCCTTTGCCCCGGCCCAGCACTTCTTTGGCGGTCATGGAAGTGATGCCCGCCTCCACCAGGGCTTTTTTGGTCTGGTTCATGCGGTTCATGCGAACGATGGCAATGACTTCCTTCATACCTGCACCTCCTCCATGCCGCCGTCGGGGCTTTCCTTGATACCGGAGCTGATGGTGTAAGCTTCGACAACGGGGGTGACAAAGATCTTCCCGTCTCCAAAGGCCCCTTTGTCGCCGCTGCGGGCCGCCTTCATGATGGTGCGGATGACGTATTCACAGTCCGTATCCTTCACCACCGTAAAGAGCAGGTCTTTTTGAAGTTCATCATAGGTGATATCGCCGATCTTGATGCCCCGCTGCTTGCCGCGCCCTACCACGGAGAACTTGGTTACTGCGGGAAAGCCCGCTTCCATGAGGTCGGAGAGAATACGGTCTGTGCGTTCAGGCCGGACAATGGCTTTAATGAGGTGCATGGGCTGGTCTCCTTTTTTAGGGTCTCGCTGATTCTGGTTACGATTTTGTAATTTTCAGGGCGCGCAAAGGGCAGAGAAGCCTTGTCTTTCCCCATGGGCGCGGTGTTTTTTCAGGCAGGGGATGGGGGTTCCGGGCTGCCTTCATCCTTTTTTAAAAAAAGGGGGCGGGAAAAGAAGAATCCCTTTGGGGTCAGCCTGCAAGCCCATATTCCATGAGGAGCTGCTCCAGCTCTTCAATGGCCAGCGGTGTGGGGATGACGTGCAGGTCATTTTCCGAGATCTTTTTGGCGAGGCTCCGGTACTCATTGGCCTGATCATTGGCAGGCTCAAACTCGATCACGGTCTTGCGGTTGATTTCTGCTCTCTGCACCACATTGTCGCGGGGAACGAAATGGATCATGCGGGTGCCGAGGCGTTTGGCCAGCTCTTCGATCATTTCCCTTTCATTGTCCACGTTCCGGCTGTTGCAGATCAGCCCCCCCAGTCGCACGCCGCCCGCTTCCGCATATTTCACGATCCCCTTGCAGATGTTGTTGGCCGCATACATGGCCATCATTTCTCCGGAAACCACGATGTAGATTTCTTCGGCTTTTCCTTCCCGGATGGGCATGGCAAAACCGCCGCAGACCACGTCTCCGAGTACATCGTAAAAGACATAATCGAGATTCCGGCTTTCCGCATAGGCTCCCAGCTGTTCCAGAAGGTTGATGGAAGTGATGATGCCCCGGCCCGCACAGCCCACGCCGGGTTCCGGTCCGCCGGATTCCGTGCAGACCGTGTTGCAGAATCCGGCTTTCTGTACGTCATCGAGGGTCACGTCTTCCCCTTCTTCCCGAAGGGTGTCCAGCACGGTACGCTGGGCCAGTCCGCCGAGGAGAAGGCGGGTGGAGTCTGCCTTGGGGTCGCAGCCCACCACCATGACCTTGTTTCCCATTTCCGCAAGCCCGGCCACGGTGTTCTGGGTGGTGGTGGATTTGCCGATGCCGCCTTTGCCATAGATAGCGATCTTGCGCATGGTCTTTACTCCTTTATGAAAGATGAGAAGGACATGGCCGGTGATGTGTTCTTTTCCGGCCATGATGTTTCCGTGTAGCCGTTTCCGGATTTCTGCTGCGATGGACATTTTTTTCTGAGAGCCGGAGACTTCGGAGCCTTGTCCGGCTCTCATGGGGTTCAGGCCATTTTATTCCGGGCAAAGGCCGCGCCGGATGCACTGGGGGCGAATCTGTCTCCGGAGTCCTTTCCGGATTCAAAGGACATGCCCGCTCCGCTGGCCCGGAAGTCCGGATAGGCATTGCCGCCGTGTTCGGTGAAGTCGAGTCCTTCCATTTCTTCGGCTTCGCTGGCCCGCAGTCCGATGGTGAGGTCCACAAGCCGGAACATGAGCCAGGCCGTGGGGAATACCCAGGCAAAGCAGGCAAGGGCACCGATGAGCTGCACGCCGATCATGGTAAGGCTGGTGCCGCCCGTATTGAAAAGTCCTGCGGCCAGCGTTCCCCAGACTCCGCACACCCCATGAACGGAGATGGCGCCGACGGGGTCGTCTATGCGGATTTTTTCAAAGAAGAGGACAGAAGAAACCACAAGACCGCCTGCGATGAGGCCGATGAGGATGGCGGAAGCAGGCCCCACATTGGCGCAGCCTGCGGTGATGCCCACAAGACCGGCAAGGACACCGTTTAAGCTCATGCCCACCTCGGGTTTGCCGAAACGGATCCAGGAGACCACCATGGCGGCAACAGCGCCTGCTGCGGCGGCGAGGTTGGTGTTGACAAAGATGAGGGCAATGCTTTTGTCCGCAGTGGTGGTGGAGCCTGCGTTGAATCCGAACCAGCCCAGCCAGAGGATGAAGACACCTAAGGCCGCCAGAGGGATGTTGTGGCCGAGGATGGGCCGGATGCGGCCGTCTGCCGTGTATTTACCCAGTCTCGGGCCGAGAACCATGGCTCCTGCCAGGGCTGCCCATCCGCCTACGGAATGCACCACGGTGGAGCCTGCAAAATCAATGAATCCGAGTTTTTCCAGCCAGCCTTCCCCATTGTGCAGGGAGCCCCAGGCCCAGGAGCCGAAGACAGGGTAGATGAAGGCGGTAAGAACGATGGAATAGCAGATGTAGCCTGCAAACCGGGTGCGTTCCGCCATGGCGCCGGATACGATGGTGGCAGCGGTGGCGGCGAACACCACCTGGAACATCCAGAAGGCGAGGTTCCATTCCGAGCCTTCTCCCGTGAAGTCCGAGAGGAAGAAGCCTGAGGTGCCCACAAAACCGCCCAGGCTGTGACCGAACATGAGGCCGAAGCCCACGGCCCAGAAGACAAGGGAGCCGATGGAAAAGTCCATGAGGTTTTTCATCATGATGTTCACCGCGTTTTTGGCACGGGTGAATCCGGCTTCCACCATGGCGAATCCGGCCTGCATGAAAAAGACAAGACAGGCGGCAATGAGGGTCCAGAGAAAATTGGCGTGTTCCTGGACGAGGGCAATGGCCTCGGCATTGGTGATGGGATCGGGAGCGGCATCACCGGCAAGGGCCGGGGCTGCCAGGGAGATGAGGATGGATGTGGGAATAAACCAGCGCATGATGCTTTCCTCCTGGGATTTGGGGTTTGGGAAAAGTGCCTTGCTTTTCCCATTCACTCTTGCCATTGGAGTAATGCATGAGGTGTGCCAGTTTGTTTGTTTTTTAAAATTTTATATAACAAATTGATTTTAAATGATTTATGAGATAGGGGGTTTTTAAGTTTTTCCTGAATGTATTTTTAATAATTTCATTTTTGTATTGATACATATTAAAAAATACATATATGAAATAATAGTCAATAATTATTTATTGACTCAAGAAGAATTATTAACTTGAATTATTGTATTCCGATGGGTATGGTAAACCAGCATAACGGTTTGCCCTTAAAGAACCATCGGGGGGTGCTTAAAGGGCTCTTGCGATCCGACCGGAGTGCATGGCGTTCCAGACATAAGCTCCTTGATCAGATTCTGAAAACAGGAAAGGCCGGACAAACTTGTCCGGCCTTTCCTGTTTTCTTGTTTGTGCCAGAAGAGAAGCCCCTATCGGGGCTGGTTTTCCAAAGGGTACCTTCCCCCCTGCTACTGCGGGTGGATTCCACATGTCTAAGGGGTCAGGGGCTGATGGCCTCCAGCTCCCGTGCCACTGCATCCATTTCGTCGTCTTCAAAGGCAGCGTCCAGCGCATCAAAGCCCTTTTTCGCCCTTTCCTGGGAGATCCGTTGCTGAAGGCGTGCAACCCTTTCCTTCTGGTAATCCAAAAGGGCCTGCTTGGAGAGTGTTGCGGATCCGAAGCTGCGGGCGGGCCTTGCCTTGCGCACAAGGCCTCCTTCCTGGGCATCCTGCTGGGTGATGTTGGCAATGCGCATGTGACGGCGGACAAAGAGTCCAAGATCCTCATCCCTGCGGAACTGGCGGATCAGCTCCTTTTCTGCAGGGTCCTTGATATCCCGGAATTGTTCATAATAGATGACAATGTCAATGATTTCCTGAATGCGTTTTTCCATGGCCAGGGCCAGATTGGCCTTCAGGGGTTCCACGGTTTCCAGCCCGCCCTCCATATAGGAAAAGACATAGATATACTGGGGGCTTTTTTCCTCGTAATACCAGGCCGGAGCGCCTTCAATGCGGATCTGTTCTCCTGAGACAAGGGCCTGTTCAAACAGAAAACCGGCAAGCACGGAAACAAGTTTGATGGCTATGGCTTCGAGCATGGCGTTTTCCTTTCGAGAAAAGGGGAGGGCATCCGGGTGATGAGAAAAGAGGTCATCACCCGGAGAGCATCAGTTTTTCAGGGAGTGAATGGGAGCTGGAATACGGCCTCCCCGGGTGACAAAGGGGTCTTTTCCTGAGGCATTGGGTATATCAATGATGGTGGCAAAGCCGAGAAGACCACCGAAGTGGGCCATGTCCCCCGCCTTTTTGCCGGGAACGGGGATGAGACGGCAGGCCGTGGTTTTGGCGTTGATCATGCCAATGGCCATCTCGTCTGCAATGATGCCTGCAAGGGTTTCCACGCTGGTGTCGCCGGGGATGGCGACCATGTCGAGGCCTACGGAGCAGACAGCGGTCATGGCTTCAAGTTTTTCAATGGAAAGGTAGCCTTTTCTGGCAGCCTCTGCAATGTTGAGGTCTTCGCTCACAGGAATGAAAGCGCCGGAAAGTCCGCCCACATGGGAGCTGGCAAAGGCGCCGCCCTTTTTGACCGCATCATTGAGCATGGCAAGCGCCGCTGTGGAGCCGGGTGCGCCGATGCTGACAAGGCCCAGACTCTGAAATATTTCTCCCACACTGTCGCCCACGGTGGGCGTGGGAGCCAGGGAGAGATCCACCACCCCAAAGGGAATGCCAAGATCCCTTGCCACTTCACGGCCAATGAGCTCACCCACACGGGTAACCTTGGCCGCGGTTCGCTTGATGCGCTCGGCAATATCCCCAAGCCCCATGGAGGGCTGTTCCCGCAGGGCCCGGTCAATGGCCTTTTTGACCACGCCAGGGCCGGAAACACCCACATTGATCACCGCATCCGCTTCGCCGATCCCCAGATAAGCCCCTGCCATGAAAGGAATATCCGGAGGAATATTGGCGAAAACGCAGAGTTTGGCGCAGGCCAGTCCATCTTTGTCTGCGGTGAGGGCGGCGGCTTCCTTGATGGCCCGACTCATGCGCAGAACCGCATCCATATTGATTCCCTCCCGTGTGCTGGCCACGTTCACAGAGGCGCAGACCCGATGGGTTTCAGCAAGGGCCTGGGGCAGGGCCGCGATGAGCGCTTCATCCCCCCGCGCCATGCCCTTTTCCACAAGGGCGGAAAATCCACCCACAAAGTCCACGTTTACGGTTTGGGCAATGCGATCCAGGGTTCGGGCCACAGCCACCATGCCTTCGGGGCCAAAGGGGGCTGCGATGGTGGCAATGGGGCTGACGCTGATGCGTTTATTCACCACCTGGATGCCGTATTTTTCTCCGATACGGTTGCAGGTGGGGACAAGGTTTTCGGCAAGGCCGCAGATTTTCTTTTCAATGTTGGCGCAGAGCCTGTGAATGTCGTCGCTGACACAGTCAAAGAGGTTAACGCCTAAGGTAACGGTGCGCACATCGAGATGCTCATTGTTGAGCATGCCGAGTATGGTAAGGATTTCCCTGTCGTGAATCATGGTCTGCTCCGGTTCAGATGCGGGTGATGGATTCAAAGATATTGCGGTGCTGGATGTTGATCACAAGGTTGAACTCTCCAGCCCTTTTTCTGAGATCCTGGGAAAGGGCGCTGGTGTCTGTGGCCAGAGGCACATCCGCTTCATAGACCATGAGATTGCGGGAAGGATCATTGCCGCCTTCAAACATGGCCCGGAGATTGGTGACATTTACCCTGTGACGTGCGAGGATGGCGGTGATTTCCGCCACAAGCCCCCGACGGTCAGGGCCAAAGCAGGTGATGACAAAGGGTTCCGATGGCGGTGGGCCAGCGGTGTCGGGTTCCGGCATGGGCTTGACGAGAATATCCATACCCTGGGGAGACAGGACGCTGCGGAGTTTTTGCTGTAAGTGCTCCACGCCGAGTCCTTCGGGAAGGCTTGCGATGAAAAGGCCTGCGAACTGAGTTTCCAGAAGGGTCTGGCTGACCTGATCAAGGTTGCCGCCTTCCCGGAAAATGGCTTCGGATACGGAAGCGAGGATACCGGGTCTGTCGTTGGCCAGAACCGTGACAATGACTTTTTCCATGGATCTTAATTTTCCTTTATGATGAAGCCGTGACGCCGTAGAAGAAATGTACCTAAGGGTCCGGGATACTTAGGACCTTTGGATGAAAAACAGTACTTTTTCCCATGAAAGGTGGGTTTATGGAAGTTTTTTTTTACAAGGCACCCCTTTGTCCTCGCTGTTTTGCCGCAGAAAGGCATCTGAAGCGCGTGCTTTCCGGGATGGACCATGAACTGCATGTCCTGGATGTTTTCCGCCACCGAAAAGCCGCGAGGGCGGATGGTGTCACCATAGCGCCCACCATCCGCATGGAAGGTCGGATGCTTTCCGGACTCTGGCTGACGGAAAGACAGATACGGGATTTTGTGGAGGGAGGTTCCGGAGGGAAATAAATCAGAAGGCATATCTGATGTAGGGGGTGGGGTTCTTGTTTTGAGATTGTTGTGGGGATGGAGAGCGAGGGGGAAGCCAGGTAGAGAAATGGGATCTCTGATTTCCCGATTCGGTCAGCATTCTGTTTTAAAATGATGTATCTGCGTCCTCTTTATTGACAGTCTTTCTTCCTCTGGGCTAGATTGACGGCTTGATTTTTTTAAAGGG
>NZ_JAVETM010000067.1:0-10374 GCF_034006065.1 Desulfobotulus sp.
GCACCCTGGGCCAGCTTCATCAGAATATGGTGGTATCCGTCAACAACGTACTCCGGACGGTCTGTGTGCTGAACCCGGAAGTTCATCATGAGGCCTTTGTTCAGTCTCTCCGGAGTCAGGGCGGCGGAAAGTAAGTCTTTTCTGATCCCATAAAGAAAGCCCCTGCATCGGTTCCGGTGCGGGGGTTTTTGTTTTTGGCTCTACCCCCCGTCAAGCTAAATCATAGCTCAATCAGGCAAAAAGAACCCCCATCCACGCACATCTAAGGCCCAAACAGCAAACGCCACCCCCCATGGCCCTATACTGCAAAGGGGACGGCCCTAAGGCCCTGTATGTCTTTCGGGTTTAAAGCCGGGCCGCGCTTCGGGAGCCTCAGCGACCGGGCTTTGTTTGCTGCAAAAGCCAGCCCTCCTTAAAGTCCTTAAGGTCTTTAAGGAAGGCAGTCTTTTGTGGCAGGCAGAGCCGCCGCTGCCCTTGACGGGCTTTCACCCCGAAAGCACAGCAGGGCTTTTGCGGTAACCAATTACAAAAAGGGGTAGGCATGTCCAACGTAGAAAAAATCGTCAAAATCGTCTTCTCCGGGGAGGATCAGGTTTCAAAAACCGCGCGGGATGTGGCAGACACCCTCTCTCTAATTTCCTCCATGGCGGACAGGGTGTCCTCTCCGCTGGCCAAGGCTGCCGATGCCGTACTGGCCACGGACGCGGCCCTGCTGGCCCTTGCCGTGGGGGGCCTCACTTATGCCTATGTCAAGGCCGTGGACTTTGAATCCGCCAGCACCAACCTTGCCAAGATTCTGGATGAAGATCTCCGGCCCCTCATGCCCAGGGTGGAAGCGGATGTACTCTCCCTTTCCAACGCCTATGGCCAGTCCGCCACATCCATCATGGAATCGGTCACGGATTTTAAAAAAGCCGGGTTTGATCTGGATGCCTCCCTCAACATGGCGGAAGCCTCTATGCGGCTGGTCATCGCTGCGGCAGAGGCCGGGTATGAGGTGAGCAGCGCCTCCTCGGACATTATCGCCATCATGAAGGGATTTAACGCCGAAGCCTCCCAAACCGCCCGGCTTACGGACATCCTGAACAAAGTTTCCAACGATTACGCCACCTCCGTGGTGGAGCTGTCCGGTGGTATGGCCAAGCTTGCGCCCCTGTCGTCTCAGGCAGGATTCTCCTTTGAGGAAACCGCAGGGCTGCTGGTGCCGGTGATCGAACGGTTCCGCTCCGGGGTGGAAGCCTCGGAAGCCTTTAAAACCACCCTCCTGCGCCTCACCAGCAGCGCAAAGCCCGTCACCGATGCCCTGGAAGTGCTGGGTGTGGCCCAGCATGATGCCAACGGCAAGCTGAGATCTTCCCGCGATATTTACTACGATGTGGCCAAAGCCTTTGAGACCGTGGATGCCAGCATGAAGCCCGTGCTGGTGCAGGCTCTGTCCGGCACCGACCATGCCGCCAAGATGATGGTGGCTTTCGATGGCCTCGCCAAGACCACGGCGGTCACCAACACGGCCCTTGCCTCCACCGGAGCCGTGGCCGCAGAAGTGGCGATGAAGCTTGAATCCTCTCAGGTGGCGCTGGATCGCTACGGGGCCTCTTTTCAGAATCTTGCCATTGTGGTGGGTACGGAATTTAAGGACAGCCTCAGCGGTGCCATCAATGGCATGACGGAGATTCAGGCCGCGTTGCAGCAGCTTGTTTCTTCCGGAGCCTTTGACGATCTTTTCAATGGCCTGCGTCGCATGGGAGGCGGGCTGGAGGATTTTTTTAAGGATGTGGCCAAGGCCCTGCCCGAAGCCATGGAGAATGTGGATTTTTCGGGGCTGGTGGATTCTCTCGAAGGAATCGGGGAAGCCATCATGGGCCTTTTTGGCGAACTGGATCTGAGAAAGGCCAAAGACCTTGAAGCCTTCATCCAAACCACGGTGGACATGCTGAAGGGTCTGGTGAACATCAGCTCCGGCATGGTGGAAGGCTTCAAGCCCTTCATTGACCAGATCCGGGAGTTTTTTCTTCTCATGGCTCAGGATGACACCGAGGCCCAGAAGGCCGTGGGCCAGATCCTTGCCATCGGCAAGGCGGTGAATGCGCTGGGGCTGGAGTTTGCCGCTGTTCTCGTGGGGATGAATGAGTTCGGCATAGCGGTATCCTCCGTTTTCGATGTCGTGGGCGGGGCCGTGCAGGTGCTGTGGAACACCCTTACGGGAACGCTGCGCTGGCTGAAGCTTTCCTTTCTGGAGGTACAGGAAGCCTCTCTCGCCCTTGCGGAAATGGTGACCTTCGGCGGGATGAGCGAGCAGTTCGGCAGAGACCGGGCGCGGGTGGAAGCGGAAATTGCGGCACTGAAAAAATCCGTCAACGAGGATGGCCATGACATCTTCCGGGGCTTTGAGCGCATCGGAAAGGGTTTTGGCCTGATTGCCGAGGAAGCCGAGGGCGGAAGCGGGTCTGTGGGGGGGATGCGGCAGGAGATGGAAAAGCTTGCCAGCGCTCCTGCCCCGGAAATCCGGGTTTCCACGGAGCAGATGGAATCGGCCAGGGCGGAGATCAGGGAAATGGGGCTGGATGTCTCCAGCCTGTCGGATGACGTCATCATGGAATTTCTCATCCACAAAGACGAGGCCTCCTGGGCGGCGCTGAAGGCGGCCATGGCGGAACTGCCTTCGGAAAAGACCACCCGCGTCACCGCCATGGTGGATGAGAACTATGAGGAGGTGGTGAAGGGCGTTTTCGCAGGCATCGACGATGAAAAGCACATCGTTTATTACGCCGGGCCGGATAGCGCCTCCGTGGAAAAAACCAAAGAGGAACTGGAAAAGGAACTTCCCGCAGAAAAGCGCATGGAGATCCATGTGGAGCTGGAAAAGGCCCGCATGGCCGAGGAAACGGAGCGCATCAAGGCCACGCTGGAGGTGCTGGGAACCAGCATTGAATGGCAGGCGAAACTTGACATAGCCGAGGTGGAGGCCAATGCGAAAAAGGTGGAGGCCATCATCTCCGGGCTTTCCACCACCATGGAGTCCACGGGCAAGGTGCTGGGGGATCTCTTTGACCTCTGGGGCAATGCAGACAGCTTTTCCGAAAAGTGGCAGATCGAAAAATGGGTGAAAGAAGAGATGGCCCTGCGTCAGGAAGCCCACAATAAGCAGATGGAAATTGCGGATGCGGAGATGAAGCTGGTGGAGGCAAAAAGGGACGCCCTGCGAAAGGGGGATTCCCTCATCACCATCCAGGGAGATGGCCTTGCCCCCCACCTGGAGGCCTTCATGTGGGAGGTTTTGTCCGCCATCCAGGTGCGGGTCAATGAAGAGGGCATGGACATGCTGCTGGGGATTTAAACCGTAGGGGCAGGCCCCTGTGCCTGCCCGGTTCTGGGCAACCACAGGGCTTTGCCCCATGGCAAAGGCCAGCCCTTCTTAAGGACCCTAAAGACCTTAAGGACATTAAGGACCCTAAAGACCCTAATAACCCTACTAATGCCCCCGAGGCAAAACCATGAACATCATCATCACAGCCCCTGAATTTGACCCCGACGGCACCCGCATTCTGCGGCAGGAGGCCTCCGCCCTGCTGGAGAACCGCTCCGGCTCCCGCAGGGTGTCCCGCACGGCCACCCTGGACGGCGGGGCCATCCCCTACGACACGGGCTACGCTGCTGCGGATCGCACCATCAGAATCTCCACGGACATCCGCCATCTGGACTGGCTTTCCCGCATGGTGAAGCTGTACGCCGAAGTGCGGGTATCCACGGAAGAAGGACTTTTTTACGGCATTCCCTCCGCCTGGTCTGCAAAGAACAACCGGGCGGGCATGGATGTGCTCATTTTACGGGAGGCATGAGACATGGCCATCACAAGAACCCTGGCAAACAGTCTTTTGTACGAGATGGGCCGGGGAACCATCAATTTTGAAACGGGCACATTCCGGGCCATCCTGATGCGGCCCACCTTTGTTTTCGACCGCATTCAGCACACCCTGTACAGCCATGTGCTGGATCAGGAAGTGGCCACGGCCAACGGCTATGTGGACAAGGGGGTGCTCCTTCTCAATGCCGAAGGCTGGCGGCAGGACGATACCTGGGCCATGGCCACCATCTCCTGGCAGGATGCGGTGTGGACGGCTCAGGGCGGGAGCATCGGCCCGGCTGCGGGGGCCATGGTCATGCAGTTCAATGAATCCGCCCCCGGAGACAGCAGGATCATCGGGCATATCGCCTTTGGGGAGAATGTCACCGTGACGGACGGGGTGATGTTTCAGCTTAAAAACATGGGCTTTGACCTGAGGCAGGGAGGATAAAATGGCCTTGCAGCGATGGGCGCGGGCGGCGTTTCCCGTGTTTCAGGAAGAATACCTTCTCATGACAGCGCCCCAGAACCAGCAGACGCTGGCTTTAAGTTTTTTTGTCTCCAACTTTTCCGATACAGCCAGTGCGCGCATTGATTTTTTCCACAGGGATGCGGGCGGCAGCCTCCTTTTCCGCTGGGGCATTACCCTGGAAGCGACAGACTCCCCCTTTGCCCTGGACACGGTTTTTGTGCTGGCTGCGGGAGACAGCCTTTCCGTGGCCTCCACCCGGAACGAGGTCTCTGTGCTGGTGTCCGGAGATGTGAGCTGATGGGTTTTTTCCGCTTTTCAGAGCGCATTTTAAGGCCCAAGGTCTTTCCCTGCGGGTACCCCAACGCCGTGCGGCCCCGGGATCCCGTGGTGGGGGATGTGCTGGATGGGGATATCCTTTTTGCCACTCAGGGCGGCTTTTACCTTCTGGCGGCGCCTGCGGCAAAGCGCAGCCGACAGGCCGCAGGAACCAACCTTGTGAACCTCTCTATCCCCAATGTGGCGGTGAACGGAACGGACCCCAATGACGGCTTTTATAATACCAGCGTCTGGATTACCCGAAGCAATGCCGCAGCCGCCCATTACTGCAACGACCGGGGCTATTTTCTGCCCAATAAGCATGAGCTGGAACACCTCTGGCAGCAGAGAAGCCTCATTGACAGCAAAGATGCCTCCGGCGGGGCCATGACCCTTGCGGCCATTGCCGCAGGAACGGCTCCCGGCTCTTCGGAGAGAAACTGCTGGAGCTCCACGGAAAACTCCAGCACCCGCGCCCTGGCCCGGCATTTTGGGACAGGGGCTGAAAGTGCCGTAGGGAAAAACACCTCGCTCTGGGTGCTGCCCTGCCGGAGGGTTGCGGTTTAACAACAAAAAAGGGGTCAGACCCCTTAAAAAGCCCCCCCTTTAAGGGGTCTGACCCCTTTTTGAAAGAAAACCATGGCCATTTACCGCATGAACCAGAAAAAGCTTATGCCCCTGCGCTACCCCCACGGAGCGAAAAACGCCGTGCGGCCTGGCCCGCCGCCCCCGCTGAAGCTCTGGGATGTGGTGGAAGGCTGGATTGTGTACTTTCTGGATGAGGCCAGCAATACGGCCCTTCTGGTGGCTCCGTCCAAGGAACGGTTATTGGACAGATATTCTTATCGCTATGAACTGATACCGGGTATTGAACCCCAGGTGCAGCCGGATAGGGATGACCCCTACACCGGAAAGCATAATACGGAGTTTCTGAAGCAAACAGGAACCGATGGCACTCCATATAGCCCCCTTGCAAAAACCATTGCAAACAAAGGCGGGTTTCTTCCGAACACGCAGGAACTGACCCAGCTTCTGCAATCAGATCTCGACCATATTGATTCACTGGATACTTCTGGCGGAACCTATACCTTCGCAGAAATAAAAAGGCGGGCGAACAACGGGCAAGGCAATGGCGTCATCAGTTCCTCACAGTGCGGAACGAAAAGTTGTCTTGCCCGTTTTGGGCACAACCCCTATATGGTCCGAATTTATCCCAAGGACGGCATGGGCTTTGGTGTGGGCATCCGTGAACTGCCCATTGTCGGTGGCGAATGATCCGGACAACCCTTCACATCTCGCCCCTGTTTTTTGGTACGGCCCACCATCTTCTGGCAAGTCGGAATCCCCCGGTGATTCTGCCGCCCCTGCGGCCCGTTGTGGTTCTTCATGCAGGAGCCTTTGCCGCAGAAGGGGGCATGCGCGGGGATTTTGTTGATACCCATGAACGCCTGATCCTGGAGGCGGGAGCTTTCCAGTCTCTCGCGAATTTGAAGGAAATTCTCTGGGGCTGGCAGGAACAGATGGACATCGGCCCCTTCTGCGCAGCCTCAGGTCTCCGGGTGCAGACAGTGAGGGTCACACGCTTCCTGCCCGTAAGCGCTTTTGCGGGAGCTGCGGATTTTCATCCGCCAGGCCTTTGCCTGATTGTTCCGGAAAACCGTTTTACCGCCAGCGCTTTTCTCAGAGAGCCGGTCATTCCCGGAGAGCATGAGCTGCCCCTTCTCCTCAAACCCTTTGATGCCCAAAGCCATCTGAAATCTGTGCCAGAACGGGAAATCTGGTGGCAAAAGGAGATCCCCGTGACCTGCCAGAAAATCTACACCTGCACCCTCACCGGAGACCGGGACGGCCTTAGCGACGTGGAGCTGCCCATGGCCTCGTTTCAGTATCGCCTCACGGAAAACGGCGGCTCCTACCTCTCTGTGGTGCTGCCCCATGCCCTGCGTTTCAATGATCTGATCACAGCAAGGCCCAAAGGCCGTCTGGTGCTGCGTCAGGGCTGGCGCCATGCGGACGGCTCCCGCCAGCTTACGAACATGGCCAGTGCGGGCAGTGTGCGCTTTCGCTACGACCGGGGCGGCCGCAGCGGCTCTCTGACCCTGAACGCGGAAGGAAAGATCACCTTTTCCTTTGATCCCAACGTGGCCAAGGTGCTGGATCCTGTGGTGGCGGTCTCCCTTCAGGCAGACGGCATGACCCGGTTCCGATGCGCTCCGGTGATGGGGCTTTTTCCCGGAGACCTGGCCTGGGTGGAAGGTATCCCCTGGCGCGTGGCCCGCATTGCCGTTTCTGTGAACGATAAAACCCAGAGCATGGAGGTATTGGCGCATGGATAGGTCTCAAAAAGGGGTCAGACCCCTTAAGTGTTTGACCCATGGGTAAGGCCGAGATTCTTCACAACCTGGGAGAAGGCCGGTACCGCTGCCGGATTCTCTACAACCGCAAGGCTCTGGAAGACCGAAAAGCCCTGCTGGAAAGCGCGCGGGAAAAGGCGGCTGCGGAAAAACAAGAGGCGGAAAGCACGGTGGCCACCTGTCGGGCGGAGCTGGACGGAGGACTTTTGCGGCTGAACGCGGCCATTGAAGCCCTTCGTGCAGAGGCATCGGAGGCAAACAGAAAGGCCGTGAGCTCCCTTCAGGCCGAGGTTCTCCGACTGCGGGCAACCCTGAACCGAGCGGAACTCCGACTGGCTGGGGCCCGGCTTGTTCTTGGGAGTATGGACGCGGAGCTGGAGCGTCTGCGGGAGATCTTAAAGGGGCTGGATCAGGATGTTCGGGAGCTGTGGTGTGCGGATCACTCCCTTGCCCTTTCGGACACGGCGGACACCCTGGAGATCAACGGAGAGCCGGGGAAAATCCTCCTTACCCCCGGAACCCGGCACACCCCGCCCGGCATCCTTCCGGGTATGCTCACCCCCATCTCTGCCATGACAGCGGCCCAGACGGCCCTGAACTGGGCGTTTTTTCCTGGATGGCAGAAATGGAAGCCCACCTTCCGCACGGCCACCCTTTTATCCCGCAATCTTCAGGCGGATACGGGCTGCGTGACCCTGGATGCGGATACCTCCTCCGTCCGGGGGCTGCCCATTCATACGGAAACCTCCCTGACGGACATCCCCATTGAATACATGGCCTGCAACGCCAAAGCCTTTGAAGAAGGCGACCGGGTGGTGATCGAGTTCCGGGGCCAGAAACAGGAATCGCCCGTCATCATCGGCTTTGAGAATCACCCGAGGCCCTGCCCGACCCATATCCTTTTGCGGGTGGTCTTTCACCGCTGCGCGCTCTATTGGGACGTGGTGAACGATGATTTTGCCGACATCCCCTGGCAGGCCCCTGAAGGCTGGAAGGCCGGAGATCCCTGGCCCGAAGGCTGGCCGGACGGCTGGAACTACGGCCCGCCCTCCAAATGGCAGATGGGCGACCCCTGGCCCTACACCCGGCATCTGAAACGGGTGCTGCAATTTGATGACGATGGCCGACGGCTGCATTACGAAATGGAGCAGGGGCATAAGCATTTTATACGGCAAGGAGTGGTATCCACGCGGATCAGCCAGACAGATTGGGTAGTACGCGGGCATCCCAGGAAGGATTTTTCCCAGGTTTACGAAGGCGCGAATCCTTATTCACCGGAGTACCTGGCCTATATCCGCGCGGGTCAGAGGGCAACCTGGCCCATTCCCGGACCTGGCTCCTTTCTCTGCTCAGAACTGATCTACCAGAAAAGCAATCTTGACGGAGACCTGTGGGAAGATAGCACATGGGATCTTACGGAAGCGGAACACATCGGACCCTTTGAGCCAACGCCTCTGCATCCGCACCCCATTGTTTTAAGGGATGCCCGGTATAATCATACGGGAACAGCCACCTATCACATGGTGGACCCCTATGGAGAGCCCCAGGAAGGGTGTGCGCCCGCCCCTGGTGGCTCAGATCCATCCACAGGGATCCATATGTACATTGTGCAGGAATTTCGCCTTTCGGAGCTTCGCGAAAGCCACCACGAAGCCTACGCCAAGCTGACCTGGCCGGGCGGAGAAACCCGTTTCGGCCTTTACTGGAAACAGCGGCGCATGCTGGAGCATATCCATGTCCGAGGGGAGTTTGGGATTGACGCCCCCCACCCGCACAATTACTACTGCCGCGCCAACAGCATTGAAAACATGAAGATGAAAACCCTGAACCCCCTGAAAGCGTCTTCCGGAAAAATCCCCGTATCCTATGGATTCGCCTATCACATGGATACGGCCCTTCTGCCCAACACCGCCGTGGTGCTGGAGCACCTGCGCCTGGTGGGAGAGCTTGAGGAACAGGACGAAGCCAATGGGGCAGACCCCTTCCGCGCTCTGGGAACCTACCCCAGGAATGTGGAATGGGGGCCCGTAACCCTTGGCCTGAAAACCGCCTACACCCGCGCCAGGCGCAGCACAACCGGCGCAGGCATGGGAAAGGTGCGGGAATGTGCTGCGGAGGCCCTGCCCCAGGACGAATCCCTGACCACGGGGTATACCGTAAGCCCCTGGCTGAATCGCCAGCTTCAGGAAATGTTGAACCGCCAGCCACCGCACCGGGTTTTTCTCGCTGTGGGCGGCCCCGGAGGAAAGCAAACCTTTTTCCATGCGGAATATTATTCCGACGGAACCTTCAAGCAATGGGTCACCGGGCCGGAGTTTGCTCCGGGAGAGGGTTTTTTCAGGCCTGCCATGCTCCCGCCTCCGGAAAGGCGACAGCGCGGGCTGAACTTTCTTCCCATGGAACTCCGCGATTCTTTAAAGTTTTTTGTGACTATGAAGGATATCAGTTAGCGAAAAATGGCGAAAAACAGGACCCTTTATCTGAACAACCGCAATTTTTTCGGAAACCAGCGGCCTTTGGGTCTGGTTTCATCATTGGGTGTGAATGTGCTGGGGCCTTTGTACTTGCTGTAAATAACCCTGCACACAGGACATTCGTATTCCGGAAATGGATCGGTAGCTTTCCGGATGTACCCACATTTTGGGCATTCCATGGCATTTCCTTTCGCTGGATGTTTTTTTAAAGAAATCATAGATCGGAATGCCCTGTCAATTGTAAACCGTGTTTAATGATGCAACGCAATCGGAAAGGTTTTTGAGTCCAAAAAATATCAGGTGTTTAAAGGGTTTTATGCGTATGCTTCCGCAAAACGTAAAAACAACATGGGGTTGATATATCAGGCTGGATGGGTGGGCGGGGCTCAAAAAGGGGTCCGACCCCTTTTTCTCTTCTTTTATTCAGCGTCTCCGGCTGCTATGCTTTTTCTGCCACAACAGGACTACAGAAAAGGGACACCATGATTTCCCACGATCACAATTTCAAGAACATCTTTCTCGATTTTCCCAGAGAATCCCTTGACTGGCTGCTACCCGAAGCCATGACGCATCTGGGTGCGGTACAGAGCTTTGAGTTCATCCGTCAGGAGCCGAAAAAGCAGAAGCTGAAGGATGGCCACCTTTCTTTGGACATGCCCATCCTCTTTCGCTTTGAAAAAGGTGAGGTGGTGCTCTGGCTGGTGGAATTTCAGGAGGACAAGCAGAAATTCTCCATCCACCGCCTGCTCCGCTATGCCACGGATCTCATGGAAAGCCACCCCAAAGCCCGCGTGGTTCCCACGGTGCTGTTCACCCGCAGGGAAAAATGGAAAAAGGCCGTGGCGCGGGAGCTGGAAAGCCGTCTGGGAGACCGGGTTTTTCTGCATTTTGAATATCAGCTTGTCCGGCTTTTTG
>NZ_JAVETM010000024.1:0-55520 GCF_034006065.1 Desulfobotulus sp.
CGGTTCCGACGGCACCGTGGGCGCCAACAAAACCGCCATCAAGATCATCGGCGATCATACGGATCTCTACGCCCAGGCCTATTTCTCCTACGACTCCAAAAAATCCGGCGGGATCACGGTCAGCCACCTGCGTTTTGGCAAAACCCCCATCAAGTCCACCTACCTTGTCAACACCCCGGACTTTGTGGCCGTGCATAAGGCCAACTACGTCCAGCTCTATGACGTGCTGGAAGGCATTGTGAAGGGCGGCACCTTCCTTCTCAATACCCACTGGACAGCACAAGAGATGGAAAAGGAACTGCCTGCAGACATGCGGCGCACGCTCGCCACCAAGGGCATCAAATTCTACGCCATCGACGCTGTGAAAATTGCAACCGACGTGGGCCTTGGCAACCGCATCAACATGGTGATGCAGACCGCCTTCTTCAAGCTTTCCGGCGTACTGCCCTTTGAGGAAGCCATTGATCTCCTTAAAAAGGACATTGAAAAAACCTACGGCAAAAAAGGGGATGCCATTGTCTCCATGAACATCCAGGCCGTGGAAAAAGCCCTCAATGCCCTCGTTCCCATTCCTGTGCCCGAAGCCTGGAAAAACGCCGCAGCGGGTTCGGCATCCCATAAAGACGAACCCGAATTCATCCGGGACGTGATGCGGCCCATGCTGGCCCAGAAGGGCGACAGCCTGCCCGTATCCGCCTTCTCTCCGGACGGCACCTTCCCCGTGGGCACCACCCTCTATGAGAAGCGCGGGGTGGCCATCACCGTACCCGAGTGGATTGCGGAAAACTGCATCCAGTGCAACCAGTGCTCCTATGTCTGCCCCCATGCGGCCATCATCCCCATCCTTGCAACGGATGAGGAGCTGGAAGACGCTCCCGCAGGCTTCAAGACCCTGGAAGCCAAGGGCAAGGAAGTGGAAGGCATGAAGTTCCGCATCCAGGTCAACACCCTGGACTGCTACGGCTGCGGCAACTGTGCGGACATCTGCCCGGCCAAGACGCAGGCTCTCGTCATGAAGCCCATCGAAAGCCAGACAGAAGTGGAAGTCCCCAACCACGAGTTCTCCCTTACCGTACCCTTCAAGGCGGGCATCATGAACCGGGAATCCGTGAAAGGCTCCCAGTTTGTTCAGCCCCTCATGGAGTTCTCCGGCGCCTGCGCAGGCTGCGGGGAAACCCCCTATGTGAAGCTCCTCACCCAGCTCTTCGGGGAGCGTATGTTCATCTCCAACGCCACAGGCTGCTCCTCCATCTGGGGCGGCAGTGCGCCCAGCGCGCCCTACTGCACCAACGAAAACGGCCACGGCCCCACCTGGGGCAACTCCCTTTTTGAGGATGCCGCGGAATTCGGCTACGGCAAGATGCTGGCCATCAAGCACAGACGCGAAGGTCTTGCCCAGCTGGTGACAGAAGCCCTGTCTCTGGATCTGGATGCAGAGGTAAAGGAAGCCATGCAGGAATGGCTCGACACCATGTGGGACGGCAAGAAGTCCGTTGAGACCTCCCGTCGCATGGAAGCGGTCCTGGCATCGGCTCCCGGCCATGATCTCATTGACCGCATCCTCGACCAGGCCGATATCTTTGTGAAAAAATCCCACTGGATCTTTGGCGGGGACGGCTGGGCCTATGACATCGGCTTTGGCGGTCTCGACCATGTGTTGGCTTCCGGGGAAGACATCAATATCCTGGTTATGGATACGGAAGTGTACTCCAACACCGGCGGTCAGTCCTCCAAGGCCACACCCACAGGCGCCATCGCCAAGTTTGCCGCATCCGGCAAGAAAACGGCCAAAAAGGACCTTGGCCGCATGATGATGAGCTACGGGTATGTGTATGTGGCTTCCGTGGCCATGGGTGCCAACAAGCAGCAGGTACTGAAAGCCTTTGTGGAAGCGGAAAACTACCCCGGACCTTCCATCATCATCTGCTACGCCCCCTGCATCAACCAGGGCATCAAAAAGGGCATGGGCAAAACCCAGGAAGAGCAGAAGCTGGCCGTTCAGTCCGGTTACTGGCCCCTCTACCGCTATAACCCCCTGCTGGAAGAAGAGGGCAAAAATCCCTTTGTTCTGGAATGCAAGGCTCCGGACGGAACCCTTCAGGAATTCCTCTCCGGTGAAGACCGCTTCGCCGTGCTGGAAAAAACCTTCCCCGAAGAGTCCGTCAAGCTCCGGGCAGCCATTGAAGATCAGTACACAAAACGCTATGCGGCCCTGAAATACATGGCCGATGCCAAGGGCAGCAAAGAGTAAGGCTTCATTCCCGGACGGCCCGGAGACACCCCGGATGCCGTCCGGAAAAAAACTCTTTTCAAACCAACGGAATCAGGAACATGAGGGGGGATGCGGGATTCCGTATCCCCCCTTCATTGTTCTGTTTTCAGTATTTGTGTCATACCAGAACGCCCTCATGCCCATCGCCTTTACCACAATGCAGCCAGCTGTAGTGGCGGGCAGTCCATCAATCAGGCGGCTCAGTGGCTCTATCCATACCCCTGTCGTCTACTCTCTCTGGACAGAACAGCCAAAACCATGCCAACCTTAACCGCATAAACCATCGTAACAAAAGAAAAATCCTTAAAAGTCCTTGAGTGTCACACACTTTGCTGGTATCAATAGCCTCCCTTGGAATCTGCACTTTTCGGGAATCCACAGAACTGTTTATTTATAAGGATATTCCATGCATACCCTCTTTTCCCACCTGAAAGGCGGCCTCGTTATCACGGCCATTGTTCTTTCAACCCTTATCCATTTTGTTCCCCTGATTGCTGTCACCCTTGTGAAGGTGCTGATCCCCCTTAAACTCTGTCGCCTTGTCTGCACCCGCATGATCATCGGCATCAGCACCTCCTGGATTCAGGTGAACAACCTTGTCTTTTCCCTTTTTCACAGAACCCGCTGGGAAGTCCGGGGCGGAGAGAATCTTTCTCCGGAAGGCTGGTATCTGGTTCTCTGCAACCACCAAAGCTGGGTGGATATTTTTGCGCTCCAGAGAAATTTGAACGGCAAAATTCCCTTTCTTAAATTCTTTTTAAAACAGGAACTGATCTGGGTGCCTGTCATGGGCCTTGTGTGGTGGGCCCAGGATTATCCCTTCATGAAACGCTACTCCAAGGAATATATTCTGAAAAACCCCCACAAAAAGGGAAAGGATCTCGAAGCCACCCGAAAAGCCTGTGAAAAATTCCGCACAACGCCCGTGTCTGTCATGAACTTTGTGGAAGGCACCCGCATGACAAAAAGCAAACATCTTCGCCAGAAAAGTCCCTTCCAGGGCCTGCTCAGGCCCAAATCCGCAGGCACCGCCTTTGTGCTCTCCGCCATGGGCAGAGAGATGAACACCCTTGTGGATGTGACCCTTGCCTATCCCCATGGCGTTCCCTCCTTCTGGCAGTTCATCTGTGGGAATGTTTCTCTGATCCGCATGCACATCCGCACCCTTGACATCCATGAAGGGCTGCGTGGAGATTATTTCAATGACAGGGACTTCAGAGAATCCTTTCAGCAGGAACTCAACGCCATGTGGGCGGAAAAGGATCTTCTCCTTGGAGAGATGATGGCGCCGGTCTGGCCGGAAACTGAAGAGAAAGTGGAAAAAGCCGCCTGATAATTCTGTTTTCCCAACGACTGCACGGGTACAGTGCGCCCGCACATGAGAAAGAGAGGCCTACTCCTTTCTCCCGCATCCGGTGGGCCTGAGTCCCTGACCATGGCAAGAGGCCTGGTTTGCAGCCTGATCGCCGGATTGACGAGAGAGGAAGCCAGGAGACGTCCATGCCCATGCAGCTTGAACTCATCGACTTTGTTAAAAAAAATCTTCCGGATACACCCGATGACCCGGAGGCTCTTGAGGCATCGAAAGGCCCCTCCTCTCCGGGTTTCGGGCCGGATGTCAGCCGGGCTGTGCATTCCGCCCTGATCCTCAGGCCCATCTTTGAGCTGGAAACCCGGCGTTTTGCCCAGGGGGAGGAGGCCTTCAGCGGGGAGATCTGGGGGCAGGTGGATCTGCTGTGGACGGCATTCGCCATTCTGGATGTCATCTCTGAGCTTACCGAATACCAGATCGGCGCCACCCGCAGCGAGGTGGTGCAGAAAATCCTTCCCCTTCTCCGCCAGCAGATGACCCTTGGAAAAAAATCTTTTTCCGATGAGGCCCTTGGGGAAGTCACCGCAAAAATATTTGATCATCTCACCAACCGGACCAACCGCTACCTGCCCTTTTCCTGCCCCTTTTTTGACGCAGATGCCGGACGCTACCGCACCCGCCGTTTCTGGCTCATCAAAAATGTCTATACGGGCGAAGGCAGCGAAGCCCTCTTTGCCCTCACGGAAGAAGGCTACACCGCCTATTTCGGCCTGCACGAAACCAGTGCCCTGGATGCTGCGGCCATCGGCAACCTGCGCATCAAGCTGCTCATTGAAAGGGGCAATCTGGATGACGCCATAGCCGTGGCTGAAAGCAACCGCAGGCAATGCGCCAGAAAAGCCGGAGAAGTGAGAACGGTACGCCGTCAGATCAGCCGGAACATCAAGGCCCTTGCCTTTGACCGAATTCAGGCTCTGGCCGAAGAGGGGGTCAACCAGGTCATGGATATCCAGAAGGAAGGCAACCGGCTGCACAACCTTGTCATCGAAAACCTGCATGGCAGCGGATACAGGGGCCACAGCAGCACCCTTTACAGGCTGGCCGATAAGCTTGAGGCCTTAAGCCACCAGCTGATGAAGCTTTCCGGCCAGTTGCAGAGCCTGCCCGAAGACTACCAGAAGCACAGCCACAAACTTTTCAGAAAAGAGGCCACAGGGGTATTTCCCGGCATGGATGAGGTCATGGAGAGGATTTTCTCTTTAGATGAGGAAAATGCCGCCCGCATGGGAAGCGAGTTCATCGCCCGCATGAACCCTCCGGCAAGAAGGCCCCTTTTTGATCCGGCCTCGGTGATTGAGGCCTGCGACCGCGCTCTGGAACGGAAAAGCCCGCCGGGCGATCAGAATCAGGTCATTTTCGAGGTGGACGGCGAACCCATGCTGCGTTTCCAGCCGGAACTGAATGAAAAGCTGATGTTGGAGGCCTTTCATCTGATCCACGATCAGGTTTGTCGCAAAAAAGAAATGAAACTGAGTCAGATTCTGGAACAGGCCCTGACAGAATCCAAAGAAGGTCTTTTCCCCGTGGCTGCGGCCATGGCCGTATTTCAGTGCCTTGTGGAAAAACGCATTGCAGACAGGTACGGCATCCATGTGGACATGCCCGACCCGCAAAGCCGCATCACCATGGATCTCGGGAACAAAAGGCGCTACCGGGGCCATGAACTGCGGCTGAGGCAACGGATTCTTTCCGGTACCCAAAACGAATAAAAAATCATAAAAAGGATGCACCTTTTTTATGGAAAACCATACGGAATCCCTCCATGCGGCCAGCCGCCTGATTTATTTAAGCCTCATCCACAGCAACGGCAGCCGCAGGGCCATGGCCCCCTTTGCCAGCGAAATGGCCGAACTCCTCCAGCGTTTTCAGTCCCAGGAAAGCTTCCGCCAGATGGTGGAAACGGGCCTGAAGGCCATGGAACTGCGGCTCCTTGCCCTGGAAGACAAAGGCCTTCGCCTTTCCGCCCGGCGTTCGGACAGTTTTTTTGCCGCCACCCTCACGGACTACGGAAAGCTCCTTGCCAGAAGTGACCTCAAAGCCGCAGAAATCCTTCCCGTTCACTGCGCCATTGCCACGGCCTTTTTTCCGACGGAGGCGGATCTGGATGCTCCTGTGGAGGATCTGGGTGCCATTGTCATTGTGGATGTCATGGATATCCTCAAGCGTTTTGCCCTTGCGGAATCCGCCCTGCCCGATGGAGAAACAAGGCTGCATCCCCAGGTGAAAAGCGTTGCCGAACGCCTCCGGCTTCTGCCCGAAGACAATCCGGACAGACAAAGGGCGGGCAGCGGTACGAGCTGGGTGGAACTGATCACCATCGTACTGGATCACATGGTGGAAACGGGCTATCTGCTGGCCTTTGAAGAAACACCGGGGGAGGTGGAATACAGACCAACCCCTGCCTATCAGACCGCCCTTCGGGAAGGTATTGTCTATGCCTTCCATGCCTTCCGGGATATTGTGAAGGCCGCTTCCCTGGAGGAAAAAAACACCGCCGGAAGTGCGGCCGGGGAAGGAGAATCCCATGTTTAGACTCAAAAGGTTTTTTGTAAGCGATATCAAGGCAGGGGATAACATTCTGCGCAATGGCTTTGTGCCCGTGTTCCGGGAGGATGGCGATGCGGATCATGGGGTGCTTTTTGCCGCCAACGGCACCTGCAAAACCACCCTCTTATCCTTCATCCTCAGCGTATTCAGCCCCTCAAGGCAACGATTTGTGCAGCATCTGCAATCCGGCGGAGACAAGAGCCTTGATCAGTATCTGATTCCCGGCCGTCCTGCCATTGTCATGCTGGATCTGGCCATGGTGCTGCAACCCACCCTCTTTGAGGCAAAACCCGTGGATCATCTGGTTCTGGGCCAGCTTCTCTACCGGCACCGCAGCACGCCGGACCGCATGGACCGCAGCTTTTTTCTGGCCCAGTCCGCTGATTTTTTTGACACCCTCCGCAGCCAGTGGGACGGACTTTTAGATCATGAAAAGCCCTATCAGGCCCTAAAGGATTTCATGGCCCCCCTTGTCCAGCAGACCACAAGCCAGAAGGAATGGGAGGAAACCCTGGAAGGGCTTGGGCTTGATCCCTGGCTCATTGACCGTCAGGTGGATTTTGCCCGTACGGAAGGGGGCATCAAGGATGCCTTCCGCTTTAAATCCGAAGGGGATTTTTTAAGCTTCTTCCTTGGCTGCGTGACGGATATGGATGCGGCCAAAGACCTGCGTGGGCGCATGGATCAGGACTTAAGCAAGATGAAGGACCGGCCGAGAAAACGGGCCCAGCTTCAGGCCGTACGGAGCTTAAAGGAACGCATCGCCGATTTTGACACCTTCGCCGCCCTCTGGCGCAGCGCAGGAAAAGCCATTGAAGCATGGCGGATGCAGCTGGGAGAAGCCAGCCACCTTCTCCATGGCGCAGAGGCTTCTTCCCGGACAGAGATGGAAGCCCTTGAAAGGGAGCAGGGGGAAACCGAAGGCTCTTGGAAAACCCTTCAGGCCGATCTGGAAACCACCCGAAGCAATATCCTTTATCTGGAACATTTCAACCTCTCCTGTGAAATGGAAGAGGGAGAAAAAAGCCTTCAGCATACCATGAAGGAAAGCGAGGAGCTTAAGGCTGAAAAAAACGCCCTTCTTGCTGCGGATTTCATGGCCGATATCCGAAAGAATCAGGCCGAAGCAGCCACAAAGGAAAAAGCCCTCGCCGAAGCAGGCGAAGAAATCACCCCCTTGCAGGAAAAGGTGAAAACCCTTGCGGCCCAGTACCATCTGCGTCTCGGTGCAGACCGCCACGGGCTGAAAACAATCATGGAAAATCTGTGCAGGGAAGAGGAAGAAAGAAAGCAGCATCAGAAGTCTCTGGAAAATAAGCTGCAGACAGAAGAAAGCCTTCAGAAAGCCCTTGAAAGGGCGCTTGAGGATCTGAACCACAGAATCCGGGGAGCCGAAGCAGGTCTTATCCTGCTGCCCCTTCAGCCCGGAGAAGGACCTTCCGATGCCCTGAGCCGTCTTCATGGGGAAAAAGCAACCCTTGAAGACCGCATCTCCATGGTTGAAAAGGAAATGAGGGGCGGGGAAGAAGCCTTCAAGGCCATGGACGGAAAATGGCGCAGCCTGCTGGAAGCCTCTTCCAAAGCAGAAAGCCAGCTAAGCGAAGCCCTCAGGGCCATGGAGGAAGAAGCGGATCTGCGGCGGCATCTTCTGGAAGATCCCCATCTTGTGCGCATTGCCGGAACCCTTGATATGGAAGTCAGCTCCGCAGAGCTTCTTTCAAGGCTGGACGCTGCCCTGACACGCAGCGAGGAGCGTCTCAGAACAAAAGAAAGGCAAACCCTTCAGCTGGAAGAAAAACTGGAAGCCTTAGGGCAGGGAGGGGGCCTTGCCGCCGATGACCTTACCTGTCGTCTCCTTTCCCATTACCATGAAAAGGGCATTTCACCGGGAGAGCTTAAATCCTATCCCGAATACCTTGCGGATCTCTACCCTTCGCCGGAAACCCTTGCCCGCTTCATCGAAGGCGATCCGGCCCGGTTCACGGGCATGATGGCGTCCAGTCCGGATATCATTGAACGCATCCTTGAGATGCCGGTGCCTTTCTGGCTGCACCGGCCCGTGGTGATCTCCACCCCCTGCCCTCCCGAGGCGGTCCATGCCGTGGAACAGACCCTGATCCGCCCCCTGACACCCGAGGTCTATTCTAAGCAGCACATGGAAAAGGTGAGGGATGACTACCAAACAACGCTGGAAAAGGTAGTAGGGGAAAGGGAAGAAACCCGGAGCACCCTGAAAGCCATGGAAGGCGTAAGCCGAAATCTCCATGCCTATCAGGAACGTTTTCCCGATGCCGGAGCTGTGGCGGCCCTGCATGAACGGGTAGGTACGGAAGAAAAAAATCTTTCCGGCATCAGAAATGCCATCGCTGAAACTGAGGCGGGCATGGAAGCCCTCAACAACTCAAAGGCCGATCTGGCATCCCGATACCGCCATCTGAAAGACCAGCTTGCAGACCTTTCCCGGATACACCAGCAGGTAAACACCTGGCTCACATCCTTTGCGGATCTCGCAGCATGGCAGGAGGAAAGGGAAAAAAAGGCCCTTGAAAAAAGAGCTGTGGAAAAGGCTTTCCGGGCAGCAGGCCTTCTTCTCGATGAGCTGAAGGAAAAAGAACTCCGGATTTTTAAGGATATCCACATATGCAAAAGTGATCTCAAAAGGCTGGACGAAAAGGCCTCAGAAATAAGTCAGCCCGAGGACAGAAAACTTACGGCTGCCGAGCAGGAAGAAGCCCTGTCCATGGACCTTCAGACCCTGCATCATCTTCATCATGCAGCAAGGGAAACCCTGAGGCAGATGGGCCATAGCCTTGGCATTGATCTTCTGACGAAAGAAATTGAGGATCTTCAGGCACGCATAGCAAGGCTTCAGTCCGAATTCGGAGCTTTTGGCCGCAGCCATACCTATGATGAAAAAACAGCAAAAGACTGGGCAGCGCGCAGCTTCAGGGAACGGAAGGAAGACCTTGAAATTCTTTCCGGAAAGCTGGAAGCACTGAAAGAGCGTCGCATCCGCATGGAAACGGAACTGGAACACAAAAAAAAGGATCAGGCCCGCAGCGAGGCCCTTCTTTTAGAACGCAAAGCCAAAGGCTTTTCTCCGGATCTTGGGGAAGAAGAGCTCAAGGATCAGGATACAGATGCCCTTTTGTACCAGCTGGAAAGTGAAAAAAGAAAGCGGCAGTCGGACTGCGAAGCCCTTTCTTCCCGCAGTCATCGCCTCAAAGAGAAACTCCGCTATCTTGAAAAATGGCATCAGGAACTTCGCATTGGCATGGCGGAAAACCAGTCCTTTGAACCCCTCTGGGATGGAAATTCTCCCCGCCATCCATGGCCGGACCTTTTGGAACCGGCCAATGACAGGATGGCTTCCATCGGAAAGCTGCTGGAAGAGATAAGGGAAATGGCCGCAGCCGAAAGAAAGGATCGTGAGGCCGGAGAAAGCGCCCGCAGGCGGATGCGGAGCGCCTTTGACCGTCTCCAGACCCACCTTCAGGATGACGCCTGTCGCCATGAACTGCCCGCTGTGGTGGATGCCCTGAGAAGCCACGATGCCGAATCCTTAGGCCATCAGGCCGACGACCTGATCCGGCGCTGCGAAGATATCGGCCGTAACATTGAAACGGATCTGGAAATTACCCAGCGCTTCATGAACAACCTTGTGGATATGCTGCTTCAGTACAGCCGGGATTATCACCAGAAACTGCAGGCCGCAACCAGAGAGCTTCTGCCGGAAACCGTTTTTATTTACGGCGGAAAACCCATTCTGCGTGCCGGTGTCCGCCTGGATTTTGCCCGTTATCAGGATGCCTTCCGCCAGTCTGTGGAAAACTGGCTCCACCAGCTCATGCAGCAGAACCGTCTGCCGGAAGTCAATGCAAAAGCAGGCAACGGCCTTGGCGCTGAACTGCTCTACCAGCTTCTGGGGGCCGCATCCGGCAAAGAGAATTTCGGCATCCGCATGCTGAAATGCGATGACTCCGGCAGCACCTACGAGCCCGTGGGAAAGGATCTCGGTTCCGGCGGCGAGGCCCTCACCATCGCCGTCATGCTCTATACACTTCTCATCTCCATGCGAAAAAAACGCAGCAGCGCTTCCGAGGGCAGAATTCCCGCCTTTCTCGTTCTGGACAATCCCTTAGGGGTCTGCAACCGCTCGGACTTTGTGGATGCCCAGCTCAAGGTGGCGGGAAACATGGGGCTTCAGTGCGTCTATTTCACCGGCATCCATGACCGGGAATCCTTAGAGCTTTTTGAACTGCGTACCGCCATCCGCAAAGGGGATAAAAAACTTGAGATCGACGGCATTTCCTACAACTGCCTTGAAATCACGGAGCTGAATGTGGAAAAAACAAAGAGACCGGTGAACCACCATCCAGCCCCCTGAAAAATAAAAATCGTACTGGCTGCAGAAGACAAGGGGCTGGATCTGCTGATCCATAAAGATATACTGGAAAAACTGATTTTTCCCTCACCCCAAAAGGTGCAAAACATGAAAAAAAGAATCCTCTACGGCGAAGCCAATTATGCGGCCATTGTTCGTGAAAACGGATACTTTGTGGATAAAACCGCCTACATCGAAAAACTGGAATCCGTCAAAAATACCGTATTTCTGCGTCCAAGGCGTTTTGGAAAATCCCTGCTCTGCACCATGCTGGAGTCCTACTATTCGGTTTTATACAAAGATAACTTTGAAGAGCTTTTCGGCCACACATGGATAGGCAAAAACCCAACGCCCCTGCACAATACTTTGCTTGTACTGCATCTGGACTTTTCCACCATTGAGACGGGTGAGCTGGAAGTGATGGAAAAAAGTTTCAACCATACTGTTAACTTAAAACTTAAAGGCCTCATACGAAACTGCCATGCATGGCTTAAAAACAGCCCGCCATTTGACCCAGAGGCAAGTGCCACAGCCAATCTTCAAAGCCTGTTGGATCATTTTTCACCCGACCGGCCCCATCCCCTCTATGTCATCATTGATGAGTACGACAATTTTGCCAACCAGCTCATCACAGGTCATAAAGACCTTCTTTATAAGCAGCTCATGGCCGATGACGGTTTTTTAAAAACCTTTTTCAAGCTTTTAAAAGAGGGCAGAAAAACCGGAGCCATCCACAATGTTTTCATCACTGGCGTTCTGCCTGTCACCATGGATGAACTGGCTTCGGGCTTCAACATTGCCACCTTCATCACCCTTGAGCCTGAGTTTGAAAACATGATCGGCTTTACCCAGTCTGAAGTGAATTTACTTCTCGATGACATTTACAGAGACTATGACATCCACCCGGATACCCGCAATGAGATCCAGGATGTCATTAAAAATCAGTACAATGGCTATCATTTTATCGACCCGGAAGGTGAGGCCGTTTATAACTCCACCATTCTCCAGTATTTTCTGAGATGGCTCTGTGAATATAAAACCATGCCCAAACACTTGACGGACATGAACCTCAAAACCGATATCCTGTGGATCAAAAGAATCACCGGCTCCAACCCTGAGCTTACAGAAGATTTTGTCACCCGGCTCACGACCCAGAACAGCATTGACTATGACGACACCCTGCTCACCCAGAAATTCAACATGTCCCAATTTTTTGAAAAGGGTTTTTTCCCCATCTCCTTTTTTTATCTGGGCATGCTCACCCGGAAAAACGATTTTTCCCTCACTCTCCCCAACCTCAATATGAAAAGAATCTTTGTGGAATACTTCAATGAGCTGCACCGCATTGACGTTTCCACCGGCTACGGGGACATGATGCAGCATTTTGTTAAAACCCTTGACCTGAAAGCCCTGTTTGCGGGCTACTGGCAGGAATATGTCTCCCAGCTTCCCGAAGCCGTTTTCACCCAGGTAAACGAGAACTTCTACCGCACCACCTTTTATGAGCTGTGTTCCCGCTATCTTTCCCGCTGGTTCACCTGGAATGTGGAACGATCCTACCCCAAAGGCAGGACGGATCTTGAGTTTGTGGGCAAATTCAATGAATGCTTTGCGGGCATCCGCATGGTCATCGAGTTCAAATACTTTTCCAATGCCGCCTTTAAAAAATTCAATACCAGCATTGAAAACTTCACCCTGATTCCTGAAGATACGGAGCAGATGGCAGGCTATGTGGAAGGGCTTCAAAAGGAATACCCGGAGGCAAGGGTCAGCCAGCATGTGATTTACTGTTTCGGCAATGGGGGATTCAGGGTGTTTGATACGGCCCCCCTTCCGGCATCCAATGAACCTAAAAGCTGAGCCTTCATCAGGCATGGCTTTTAAACGGCGTACGGGAGACAAAAAACCTTAAGATCAACGACTCTTCCTGAAACTGCCTTGAAATCACGGAGCTGCATGTGGAAAAAACGAAAAGACAGGTGAGCCATGGATGATGTTCTCTGTTCGTGGAAGGTGTGCCTTCCCCGAGGCAGGTCCCTTGTCTGGCCCGATGGCTGCCGGGATCTGATTGCCATTATTCCCAAAAATCAGCCTCCGGAGTTCCTGTGCAGCGGCCTTGATGCTTCTCCAAGACTTGTGGCCTGCCCGAAAGAGACCCTTTTTGTGGGCATCCGCCTTGCACCGGGCCTCACCTTTCCATGGGAAAAGGATACCCCCGGCTCAAAGTGCAGGGACCAGTCCATCTCCCCATACCTGCCAGATCCGCACAGCTGCGGTTTTGAAGCCAATCCCGATGCCATAGGGCGTGTGCTTCTGCAGATGGTGTCGCTGGCAAACCCTGCCCCCCGCTGGATTGCAGACTACCTGGCTGAAGTGAGGGGAGGGGGAAAGAAAAGGGCCACGGCATTCAGTCCGCGGAGCATCAGGAGGCAGATGGTTCAGTTCACGGGGGCATCGCCCAGCTACTGGAAGGGTCTGGCCCGGGCCCGGAAGGCGGGATATGCCATCGCTTCCTCCGATATCCCCCTGGCCCATATTGCCGCTGACCACGGTTTTTCAGATCAGGCCCATCTGAACAGGGAAATCAGACGCTGGTTCGGCTGCACCCCCAACATGCTTCGTGTGAACCGGGAACTGTCCGCAGCCCGGCTGACAGCTCCCGATGCATTCCCCCATCCTCAGTCAAGAATATACTGCTGAAACTCCGCTGCCGGGGGAATGGGGTGGTAGCAGTAAACAAGGGCACCGGAGGGATCCAGAAGCCCAAAGCCCCTGTCTCCCCATGGATGATCTTCCAGAGGCATGATGACAGGCAGCCCCGCCTGATCATGAAGACGCTCGTACATGGCATCCGCATCCCTCACAAGAATATTGAGAAAGATTCCTCCGGTAAAAGGCACCATGCCTTCCTGGGGCTCCATAAGGCAGATTTCCGGCCCCGATGGGGAAGCTCCAAGGCGAAGTACCACGTACCAGCCACAATCAAAGGCCGGGCGGGCATCAAAGTGCGAGAGATAAAATGCCTTTGTTTCTTTAAGCTTCTGCGTGACAAGGGTTGTGCTGACGGATTGAATTTCCATATCTTCCTCCAGGGTTTCCTGTTTTCATAAAATGAAACTCTGGCGGGCAGCATAGCGCAATATATCTGGCAGAATCTTGAATTTTTCGGCCAAAAAAATGCGGATTGAAATCAAATCAGATGCCTCCCCTGACTCAGCCCCCGTTTGCTGGTCCGCTTGTTGTAAGACCATGGTGCAAACGGGTATTCTCATGCGGTCAGGCGCAAGACCTGACGACCCTGCATGCCATTACCCTGAAAGGTACAAAGGAAAGGTATCCCATGACCATAACCGGCATCATCGGAGGCTCCGGCCTGGACAACCCGGAAATTCTGGAATCTCCCGAAGATCTTCATTTCGACACCCCCTACGGCCCGCCCTCTTCCCCCCTGCGCCGGGGCCGCATTCAGGGGCAGGAGGTGATTCTCCTTGCCCGCCATGGCCGGGAACACACCATCCCGCCCGGCGGCATCAACAACAGGGCCAACCTTTACGCCCTGAAAGCCGCAGGCTGCACCAGGATCATCGCCACAGCGGCCTGCGGCTCCTTACAAGAAAACCTTGAACCGGGAAGCCTTGTGCTGCCGGATCAGCTCATTGACTTCACCCGCCACCGCATCGTCACCTTTCACAAGACCTTTGAGCCGGGCATCGAAAACGCCCGCCACGCCCACATGGCCGAGCCCTTTTCTCCCCATATCCGGGAGATTCTGAAAACAACGGCTGAAGAGGAAGACATCCGCCTCCATGACGGCGCGACCCTCCTCACCATCGAAGGCCCCCGCTTTTCCACACGGGCCGAGTCCCGTATGTTCCGCATCTGGGGGGCGGATCTTGTAAACATGACCGTTGCGCCGGAGGCCATCCTCGCCACGGAGCTGGAAATTCCCTATGCCGTGGTGGCCATGGTAACGGACTACGATTCCTGGAAGGACGATGCCCCGCCCCTCATTGTGGAGGAAATCATCAAGATCTTTAAAGGCAATGTGACAAAACTGGTGCGCCTTCTCACCCGAAGCCTTCCCCGCTTTTACGGGGCCTGAAAAAAACACCCAAGCGAGGTATCCCCATGTTTCAAGAACGCATCTCCCCCCTCCACACCCCTGCGGCTTCCGGGGAAGCACGGGGCTTCATC
This sequence comes from Desulfobotulus sp., assembly GCF_034006065.1. Lineage (NCBI taxonomy): Bacteria > Pseudomonadati > Thermodesulfobacteriota > Desulfobacteria > Desulfobacterales > Desulfobacteraceae > Desulfobotulus > Desulfobotulus sp. The sequence continues at coordinate 14,770 of NZ_JAVETM010000024.1, forward strand.
GAGTTTCAGGGACTTCGGGAGCTCTGGTTTCATACGGGAACAGACTGTAACCTCCGCTGTCCGGACTGCTTTGAGCATTCAGGGCCGGGGGTGCACCGCCTTTCCCCCACAACCCTTGAAGAGGTAAAACCTTTCATGGCAGAAGGCCTCAGGGCCGGAGCCAGACAGTTTTCCTTTACCGGCGGGGAACCCTTTCTTAACAGGGAAATCATCCCCATTCTGGCACATGCCTTAACCCTCGCACCCTGCCTTGTGCTGAGCAACGGCACAAGGCCCATGCAGGCCCGCCTTGAAGACCTTCTTCCCCTGAAGGAAAAGCCCCACCGCCTCACCTTCCGCATCAGTCTGGATCACCCGGATGCCATCCGCCACGATGCGGGCCGGGGAGCGGGCATGTTTGAACTTGCCCTGACCGGCATCCGCAGGCTTCTCGATGCAGGGTTCGGGGTTTCCGTGGCCTGCCGCAGGGAAGACGGGGTTACCGGACCAAAATTTTCTTTCCTATCATAGAGAGAATGTCTTTCAGGGATAATGCCTATTTTCAGAATCATTCCGAAAGAAAATCAATGACATGGATAATCTTTATGCCTTCATAATCATTGGGTATAACCTTATCCATGGTGAGGATCATTTTCGGGTAATTGTCAGGGATGGCCTGAAGGGACTGCAACTCCCGCTTCCGGGTGTGTTCATCCATGATGCTTGCGGAAACCTGAACATATAATTTTTCCTTCAGCCTGGTTGCAATGAAATCCACCTCCAGTGCCCCCACCTTGCCCACAGCCACATCATAGCCCCGCCTCAGCAGTTCAAGATACACTATATTTTCAAGAATATGACCATAATCGGTATTCCGCAGCCCGGTCAGATGGTTGCGAATCCCCATGTCAACAATGTAAAATTTTTCCAGTGTCTTTAAAAAAGCCTTTCCCTTCAGATCATACCGTCTGGCCCTGTAGATGATGAAAGCACTTTCAAGCATTTTAAGGTAGCTGTCTATGGTCTCGCTGGATGTTTTTCTGCCGCTGCTTGTGAGATAATCACTGATTTTTTTTGTAGAGACAATGCTTCCGATGTTGGCGGCGATAAACTTCAGCACACTTTCAAGCAGGGCAGCATCCCTGACCCTGTTGCGTTCCATCACATCCTTCATCAGAACCGTATTGCATATGCCGCTGAAAAATGCCGGTAGGGTTTCAGGAACATCCATCAGAGCCACAACCGTGGGGAGCCCACCCAGCTCCAGATACGCATTAAAGAATGAAAGAAGATCTCCTTTCTGATTCTGACCCGTAAAATCCAGATATTCCCTGAAGGAAAGGGGAAGCATGGGGATTTCCACATAACGGCCCGAAAGAAGAGTAGAAAGTTCAGAGGAAAGAAGAAAGGCATTGGAACCTGTGATGTAAATGTCTGTGTCTGCATCCACAGAGAAAGCATTGATTGCTTTTTCCCAGGCACTGACCTGCTGCACCTCATCCAGGAGAATATAATATTTTTCAGTAGTTGGCATTCTGCTCCGGATATGGCTGTGCAGTGCTTTATAATCCGTGATGCCATCGAATTCAAAGGATTCAAAATTCATGCGGATGATCCGGCGCGCTTCCACTCCGCTTTTTTTCAGGTGGGCCTCAAAAAGTGAAAGAAGGGTGGATTTCCCACATCGGCGGATACCCGTAATCACCTTGATCAGGGGTTTGTCTTTGAACTGTATGAGCTTTGTCAGGTAAAGATCTCGATTTTTCATGAACCCTCCTTTTTTTAGAGAATACCTGAAAATAATATGCAAACAAACAGGTTTTTCGACTATAATCGAAAAACCTTACAGGACGGCATTTCAATGTTATGGGCTCTTGCCAAAAGTCGCCGCAAAGCCCCTCGCTTTAGCCATGGGGAAGTTCAGTGTTTCGGGATAGCCCTCACCTGTAAGCGCCTTAAGGTTTTTTCTATGGCCTGCCGGGTATGGAATACGATAGGATGGCTCAGAATCTAAAGGGATACAGAAATTGCTGCTTACAAAACCATGAAAAGCCGGAGTGATATGACGGATCAAAAAAAAGGCATTCCCAGAATAGAATCTTTAAAGGTTCTGAATTACAGGACTTTAAAAGAAATCACTCTGGACAGACTGACACCCGTGACCGTTCTTCTTGGGCCAAATGGAAGTGGTAAATCCACAATATTTGATGTGTTTAATTTTTTGTCTGAATGCTTCCAGTATGGACTTCGCCATGCATGGGATCGCAGGGGCAGGAGCAAGGAACTGAAAAGCCGTGGCGCAAGCGGGCCCATCGTTTTTGAACTGAAATATCGTGAAGCTCCAAAGACTCCTGTTATTACGTATCACCTGGCTATAGACGAAGGAACCAAAGGGCCGGAGGTGGTGGAGGAATGGCTTCAATGGCGACGGGGGAGCAAAGGCCAGCCATTTCGCTTTCTGGAGTTTAAAAAAGGCATTGGACGTGCCGTCAGTGGTGAAGTACCCGATGCCGATGATGTAAGAGCGGAAAGTAATTTACGTTCACCGGATCTCATTGCAGTGAATACACTGGGACAACTTTCAGACCATCCCCGTGTGGCTGCATTGCGTGAGTTTATTACGGACTGGTATGTCTCCTATTTATCCATTGATCAAACCCGAAATCAGCCGGAAGCCGGGCCCCAGGATCGTTTGAATAAGAATGGTGACAACCTGCCCAACGTCATCCAGTATCTGAAGGAAGATCATGCGGAAAGGCTGGAGCAGATATTTGCCATACTCAGGAAGCGAATTCCTCGTCTGGAACGGGTGGATGCCGATCTGATGCCGGATGGACGATTGCTCCTTCAGATCAAGGATGCCCCGTTCGAGCAGCCGGTGCTTTCAAAGTTTGCATCAGACGGCACCATGAAAATGCTGGCCTATTTAACGGTGCTCTATGACCCTGCCCCCCCTCAATTTGTAGGTATCGAAGAACCGGAGAATTTCCTTCATCCCCGCCTGCTGCCTGAACTGGCGGAGGAGTGCAGAGCCGCCTCTGAAAAAACACAGCTTCTCGTAACCAGCCACTCTCCCTTCTTCCTTAATGCAATGCGAGCTGAAGAGGTGCGGGGGCTTTACCGGGATGAGCAAGGATTCACCCAGGCTGTTAAAGCATCTGACATACAGGGAATTCCTGAAATGCTTCAAGCCGGTGCAAGCCTTGGACACCTCTGGATGGAAGGTCATTTTGGCTTTGGTGATCCCCTTATCAACTTCGGTGCCCCCAGGAAAAAGAAGGGGGGCAGGTAATGCTGCATTAAGACACCAGGAGTGTTACCAAAACCCCTTCTTCATAGATCCGGAGCCCCATGCACATCATAAGCTGCCACAACAATACGGATTTTGATGCCCTGGCCTCCATGGTGGCGGCCTCCTTCCTCTATCCCGAAGCCCTGCGGATTCTGCCCACCCAGCTTCATCCTGCGGTGCAGGAATTTGTTTCCGTGCACTGGGACATGCTCCGGCTGCACTCCCGCAAAGGTTTTGATCTTTCTCCTGTCCGTCAGCTCACGGTCACGGACACGGCCAGTTGGGAACGCCTTGACAACATGAAGGCCCTTGCCGGACAGAAAAATCTCCGCACCATTGTATGGGATCACCACCCCGGCCGGGGCAGCATCGCCGCTTCCGAGCTGCATCAGGAAGAAACGGGCGCTGCAGTCACCCTGCTTCTCGAAGAAATGAAAGCCAGGGACTGCGCCTTTTCGCCTGTCCACGCCACCCTTTTTCTTCTGGGCATCTATGATGACACAGGCTCCCTCTCCTTTCCCTCCACCACAGCACGGGATGTGCACATGGCGGGCTTCATGCTGGAAAACGGGGCTGACCTCCATGTGGTGGCCGCCTATCAGGACAGCGCTCTCGACCCGCGCCACATGGAACTGTTCCAGCGTATGCTCCGGGAAGCCCGGATCTTTTCCCTGGGCAGCCTTACAATCGGAATCGCTTCCCTTGAAGCGGAAAAGGGGCTCACCATGCTGCCCACGGTGGTGCATCGCTTCAAGGAAATCCAAGGGTTGGATGCCGCCTTCGGGATCTTTCCCATGGGGCCGGATAAAATGACGGTCATCGCACGCAGCAGTGCAAGGGAGCTGGATCTCGGAGCCATGATGCGCAGACTGGGCGGGGGCGGACACCCCGGAGCTGCCTCGGCCATGCTGAAAGGTGACATGGAAAGCGCCCGGAAGCAGCTCATGAACTGCATCCACGGCACAAAGATTGAGGAAGCCTCCGTAGGCCACCTCATGAGTCCCGTCCCCGCCCTGCTCCTTGCCGGAAATTCCGTCCGGCAGGCGGCGGATCTTCTCCGGAAAACGGGGAAAAATGCCCTCCCGGTGGTGAGTGAGGAAAATCATTTCCTCGGCATCCTCACCGAAAAAACCCTGGCCGCCATCCGCCAGGACCGGCAGTGGGAGCAGCCCGTCACTGCCATGCTGAACCGGGATGTACCCTCGGTGGCACCAGAAGACAGCCTGCGCCAGGCCCTTCTTCTCATGTCGCGCTCGGAAACCGGATTTCTGCCCGTGGTAAAGGACAAAAAGCTTGTGGCTGAAATCACAAGGACTTCCATCATCCTCCATATGTATGACTTCTGAGCTTCGCACCCTTTTGGGATAAAAAAATTCCGAGGCTCCCAAGGAAGCACCGGAATTTTTTCTTGTTCTACAGGCTTTTGAGATTATCTCTCTCTGCGTATCTCCCATTTCAACAGCTCTTTTCGCCGTCAATGGGACAAGCCATCACACCACTTTCCCTTTCAGGCCAAAGATTCCCCGGAAGCATCGGGATCCAGCTCCCCTTCCAGCCGTGACACCACCACAGCGCCCGTGGCGTCGCCCATGACATTGAGGGTGGTTCTTGCCATATCCAGGATCCGATCAACCCCTGCCACCAGGGCAATACCTTCCATGGGCAGATGCACCTGGGTGAAAACCATGGTCATGACCACCAGGGCTGCGGAAGGAACGCCCACGGAACCGATGGAAGCCAGAATGGCAATGAGCAGAATGCTCAGCTGGGAGGAAAAAGCCAGTTCAATGCCATAAACCTGGGCCACAAAGACAGCGGCAAGTCCCAGATAAATGGCTGCTCCATCCATGTTGATGGTCGTACCCAGGGGAATGGTGAAGGTGGAAATGGTTCTCGGAACACCGAGTTTTTCCGTGGCGGTCAGGTTGGCGGGCAGGGCCGCAGCACTGGAGCAGGTGGAAAAGGCGATGAGCAGGGGCTGGCTCATAATCTTGAAGAAATTTTTCAGAGAAAGCCCGCCCACACCTTTCAGGAAAGGCAGATACACCACGCACACATGAATCACAGCAGCAAGGTACATGAGTACGATGAGCTTCATCAGGGGTAAAAGCACATGCATGCCGCTGTTGCCCACCGTATAGGCAATCAGAGCGCACACACCATAGGGTGCGTACTGCATAACCGCGCCGGTGATGCGGATCATAACCTCATTTCCAACCTCAAAGATTTTCAGCAGAGGCTTTCCCTTTTCTCCGAGACTGGACAAGGCGAATCCAAAGAAAATGGCAAAGAAGATAATCTGAAGCAGATTCCCTTCGGCCAGGGCCTGGGCCGGATTCAGGGGGACGATATTTAAAAAGGTCTGCACGGCACCAGGCGGGCTTACTTCCCTGGCTTTCAGGCCTTCGGTGGCCAGATTCAGCCCCACACCGGGCTGAAAAAGGTTTGCAATGACAAGCCCGATGAAAACTGCCACGGCTGTTGTGCCCACATAATAGGTGATGGTCTTGATGGATACCCGTCCCAGCTTGCTCAGATCTCCCATGCTCGCAGCACCAGCCACAAGAGAGATAAAGACCAGGGGTACGACAATCATGCGGATGAGGCGGATGAAGAGATCCCCGAAGGGTTTGATCCAGGCAATATCCCAACCGCCCATCTGAAAGACAAAGCCCAGCACAATACCCAGGGCAAAGCCAATGCCCATTTTGGCCGGAAGACTCATTTTCTTTTTTGTTCCTGCTGTCATGATAACCTCCTTTGAATGTGTTCCCGCTTGTCTGGATTTTTCTCCTTTAAAAAAAAGCTCAGGCCCCGCCTGCTTTTTTTACAATGGCTTCCGCAAGAATCTGGGAGGCGTCCAGCATGGGAACCCGGGCCTCCAGACCTTCTGAAATAATGGAAAGCTCCGTGCAGGCCACAAGAAGAAGTTCCGCCCCCTTATGCACCAGGCTGTCTCCTGCTGCCTGCAGGGCGGCCCGCACCTCATCCCCGTATACACTGGTCTTGATGGTACGAATGGCTGCCATCAGAGGGTCCTGCACTCCGGAGGGCGGCGCGAGAAGATTGACCCCTTTTTCCGCAAAGGCCTTTTCGTACAGCCCAAGATTCAGCACCGCTGTGGAGGCAAGCAGTCCCACCTGTTTCAGGTCCCTTTTGCAGGCAAGGGCCGCATCCACGGAAAGGGCGATCATGTCCAGCACGGGAATCGCCACAGCCTCCCGAACCTCTTTGTAATAGTAATGTGCTGTGTTGCAGGGCATGGCGAGAAAGTCAGCCCCCCAGCCTTCAAGCTTGCGGGCCATTTCCCGCAGACAAGGGGCAGGGCTTTCTCCCGTGCCTTCGATCAGAGCCCGGATGCGGGACGGCACCTTAGGGTTGTTATCCACCAGCATACGGATATGATCCCTGTCATCTTTGGCCGGAGTGGCCCGGATGACCCGACCCATGAGGTCCACCGTCGCTTCCGGTCCCATTCCTCCGATGATACCCACAACCTTTTCTCCCATGACCCTCCCCTTTCCCTTTGTACAAAAAAACCGGAAAACCCCCCGTTCAGGCGTTTTCCGGTTTCCGAGATCTATTCAGCAACCGCTTCCAGCCCCAGAATGGGCTTGATATAGGCATACAGGGCCGGAGAACCACCCGTGTGCACGTACAGCACGTTCTCCCCTTTTTTGAAGTAGCCTTTACGGCAGAGCCCAATGAGACCGGCCACGGCCTTACCCGTATACACAGGATCCAGAAGGATGCCTTCGGTCTTGGCCATGAGATTCACCGCCTCCACCATGCCTGCGTTGGGTACGGAATACTTGGGCCGCCAGTAATCGCCAAAGGTCACCACCGCTTCCCTTGGAATATCCTGCTTCATGCCCAGACGTTCGGCGGTTTCCAGGGCCACCTTATGCACCAGAGGATCCTGATCTTCCGGATCCCGACTTACGCCCACGCCCGTCACGGGGATGTTCATGTTGCACCCGAGAAAGCCGGTGAGCAGACCGGCATGGGTGCCTGCGGATCCCGAAGCCACACAGAGATGGTGAATATCCAGGCCTTTCTGAAAAAGCTGGTCCTGAATCTCCTGGGCGCAGGCCACATATCCGGTGGCACCAATGGCATTGGAGCCGCCTCCGGGAATCACGTAACCCTTGCGTCCTGCTGCGGCCAGCTCCTCAGCCACTTTGCCCATGGCTTCCATCATGTTGGTGCCTGCAGGCACTACCGTGATCTTTTCCACACCCAGAAGGTTGAAGAGAAAATTGTTCCCCGAGGCTTCGGGCTTGTAGGAGCCCGGTACCCGTTCTTCCAGCACCAGACGGCACTTCAGGCCTTCCTTCACCGCAGCTGCCAGGGTCAGACGACAGTGATTGGACTGCACGGCGCCGCAGGTGATCAGGGTGTCTGCTCCCTGCACCAGGGCGTCAGCCACAAGGAATTCCAGCTTGCGGGTCTTGTTGCCTCCGGAAGTCAGGCCCAGCAGATCATCCCTTTTGATGTAGATATTGGGGCCACCCACGGCTTCGGTGAAACGGGGCAGGAATTCAAGGGGGGTCTGGCCTTCGGTGTACCGGCGACGGGGGAATCTGGCGAGATTCATGGGCGTATCTCCTTATTATGCGTTAGCGTGCAAGAATGGCTTCAATTTCAATGTCCGCGTTTTTCGGCAGAGCCGCCACCTGTACGGCGGAACGGGCGGGAAAAACCTTGTCAAAATACTGGGCGTACACCGCATTCACGGCGGCAAAATCCGCCATATCCGTAAGAAACACCGTAAGCTTCACCGCCCGGTGCAGGCCCGTGCCTGCGGCCGCCCCAATGGCTGCGATATTCTTGAGGCACTGGTGGGTCCGGGCACTGATATCCCCCGCCACAAAATCACCTGTGGCGGGATCTATGGGCAGCTGACCCGAAACAAAAAGAAGATCGCCCACGGCAATCCCCTGGGAATAGGGGCCGATGGCCGCAGGGGCCTTATCCGTTGAAAATGGCTGCAGATCCCTTGGTTTATCCATATTTTCTCCTCCCGGATGCCAAACGTTTCGTATCAGAAGCGTTCCATGTCCTTTTCCGCCTGCATCCTTTTTAAATAATTGTATACCGTGTACTTGGACACCCCCATGAGGAGAGCCACCTGGTCAATGCCGCCTTTGATCTTAAAAACACCGTTGGCTTCCAGTTCCCGCACCGTTTCAATCCGCTCTTCCATGGACATGGTGGCCGACTGTTTGCCCACTTTGGCTTCCGCCTGCTGGAACAGGGTCTCTATGGTTTCTGTGATAGAGCCTGAGAAGGTCTCCACCTTTTCCTGACCGTTGAATCCCGAAACCGTACTGGTGAAAAGCTCCAGGGCATGCACTGCATTGCAGTAATCCGTTGTGTCAAAATTGATGCAGAAGGCCGCCATTACCTCCCCGGCTCTGTCCCGGATAAAAAGGGTCGTTGATTTCAGGGTCCGGCCATCCCGGCTGGTGGTTTTGTAATTGTGACGGTCCCGGCAACCCCGCCCTTCCTTATGCAGGGCCTTGAGCACCAGATCCGTTACAGGCCCGCCCACCTTGCGGCCTGTCACATTGCCGCTGATATGGCGGATGGACTGCTGGGGTTCTGACAGATCATGCAGCACCACTTCAAAATTCTTGGGAAACATGGCCGTGAAAGCCTCTGCGATCTGTATCAGTATCCTGAAAAGATGTTCCTTTTCTTCCATGGTTCTGCCTCTCCTTTCGCGCACCCGGCTGTGTCCGTAAAAAAGCATCTAAAATTTTAAGTTCCATGTCAATGAATTTTTGTTGAAGTCTTACAAAAAAAGTTGAATATTGTTTTCACACAAAATAAAACCAGGCTTTCTGAAGCTTTCAGAAAGTCTGGCCTGCACACCGCTTCTTCCCCATGGAAAAAACCAGATGACCCAATAAGTGCTGAAAACTCAACCCTCCCCTGCGGATGTGCCCTGAACAATATCCGTAAACACCGCAGCCGTCAGCCTGCCCAGATCCTCCGGTGAAAGGGAAATATCCAGCCCCCTCCGGCCTGCACTCACATAGATGAGCGGATAATCCAGGGCAGAACGATCAATAACCGTGGGCAGACGCTTTTTCTGGCCCAGAGGACTCACCCCGCCCAGCACATAGCCCGTAGCCCGCTCCACATCTCCGGCCGCCGCCATCTCCGCCTTTTTCGCGGAAAGCGCCTTTGCCATGGCCTTCATATCCAGCCGATCCCTCACAGGCACCACACCCACGGCCAGCTGTCGGCCATCCAGAAGCACCACCAGGGTCTTAAAAACCTGAGCTTCGGGAACGCCCAGCTTTTCCGCTGCTTCCAGCCCATAGGAAGCGGCTCTCGGGTCGTGGGTGTAGGCATGAAGCGTATGGATCATTTTCGCCCTGCGTACCGCCTGCACAGCCGGGGTCATGGTGCGCCTCCCGCTGCCCTCTCCTCTGACCATCCGTGGGAAACATCCCCTTCCCTCAGCGTCTCAAAAAGGGCGATGCCCACGGCTGTGGAAAGATTTAAGGAGCGGATATGGGAATAAATGGGAATATGAAAACGGCCTCCGGAAAACCGCTGCAGAATCTCCGGCGGCAGACCTTTGGACTCGGAACCGAAAACCAGAAACATACGCCCGGCACAGCCCATCTCCCGAAAGGAGCGGCTGGCGGTTTTGGTGAAAAAAAACAGCTCCTCTGCCTCGGGTTTCATGGCTTCCAGAAAGGCTCCGAAATCCGGCCACACCCGCACATCCACCCTGGGCCAGTAATCGAGTCCCGCCCGTTTCACCTCCTTTGCCCCCAAAGAAAAGCCCAGGGGCTCCACAAGGTGCAGCACAGCCCCTGTCCCCAGACAGGTCCGGCCCACACAGCCCGTATTCCAGGGGATTTCCGGATGGACCAGCACGATGTGCCGCTCCCTTTCTTCTTTTTTCCTGTTTTCCATCTTTTTTTAGCCAAGCTCCACGTTGTAAGGTATAGCATCAGGCATCGGGCCAAAGCCCGGTCCGCCTCCACCGAGGCCGCCTACGGGTAGCCCAATACGCCCGAATTTTCAAGAAAAGAAACGCCATGCGCATCGACTGCCATACCCACCTTTTTCCCAAAAGCGTACAAAAAAACCGGAACGCCTTTTTTGACGATCCGGCTTTCCGCCTTTTATACGAAAATCCAAGGGCAAGGCTGGAAGGCCCCCAGGCCCTTCTCCTGTCCATGGAAAAACATCAGGTGGACCTCTCCCTTGCTGCGGGTTTTCCCTGGCGCAACCGGGATCGGCTGAAAGCCCACAACGACTTTCTCCTTGAAACCCAGGCCCGGCATCCGGATCGTATCCTGGCCCTCTGCTGCGTACATCCCGAAGACCCCTGGGCGGAAGGGGAAGCCCGACGCTGCCTTGAAGCCGGAGCCTTCGGCCTTGGGGAGATCGCCTGCTATGACAGGGATTTTGATACAAAAATCCTCGAAAACCTCGGTCCCGTCATGGCACTCTGTGAAAACTTCCGCGCCCCGGTTCTTATCCATGTGAATGATCCCGTGGGCCATGGATATCCCGGTAAAGCGCCCATCACCCTTCAGGCTCTTGAATCCCTGATTCTGCGCTTTCCCCAAAACCCCATGATCCTTGCCCACGGCGGCGGAGGATATCCCTTGTACAGTCTCATGAAAAAGGGCCTTGCGGGTCATCCGGATTTCCTTTTCTTTGACACCGCAGCCTTTCCCTATCTCTACAAAAAAGACATCTATCCTGTACTCATAAGACTTCTCGGGGAAGGCCGCCTGCTCTTTGGTTCAGACTGGCCCCTCCTGGAACCGGACCGCTATTTCCAAGACATGGCCCAGGCAGGGCTTTCCTCTGATACCATCGCGGCCCTATGCGGTGAAAACGCCGCCCGCTTCCTCTTCAGAAAAAAAAATTTCGCCTGAACTCCAAAATCATCCCCCCTGGCTCCTGCCTTTTTTTCTCAGGCAGGCACCAGGATCTTCTTTGCCGTTTCCGTCCCTGCATCCGCAACCAGGGCCGTGAACACGGCTATATCTCCCCTGCGACCAAAAATATGCAGCCTGTCCCCTGCCGCCAGCACCCGCAGGGGAGAGGGATTGGGCAGCATCTCTCCGTCCCGGTCTATGGCCAGAACACTGACCCCATAACGCTCCCGGATCGCATTTTCCACAAGGTTCTTCCCGCACAAGGGTGAACTCTGGGGCAGACGGATGGTGGCAATGTCCGCATCCGGCACCTTGCAGGCAATACGGCTGCATGCGGCTTCAAAAATTTCCCCCCGGAACATGGCGTACCCGTCTTTGCGGATCTCCGCCACAAAGGCTGCAATGTCTTCCCTTGGCACATGGTAATGGTTGAGCAGGCGGGAAACGATCTCCACGGAAGTTTCAAATTCCTCGGGAATCACCTCGTCAGCTCCCAGCTCGTACAGCTCCGCCATCTCCGCCACATAGGAGGTGCGCACCACAATGTGCAGCCCCGGATGCATCCGCCTTGCCGTGACCGTGGCCCTGCGGATGGCCACAGGATCGTTCACCGCCACCACCAGGGCACTGGCGCTTTCAATATGGGCATGCTCCAGAATGGCGGACTGTCCCGCATCCCCGAAAATCACCTGTTCCCCCTTTTCCCTCAGCCTGCGCACGGTCTCTGGATTCACCTCAATGACACAGAAGGCAACACCCGACTGCCTTGCCGCATCGGCAATCTGGCGGCCGCAGAGGCCAAAACCCACAATCACCAGGTGATCCTTCAGACCTGCCACCGTATCTGCGGCCCCTTCTTCCGCCTCTGCCGCAGGCAGAAGGGTCTCCATTCTGTCCGCCACAAGGGCAAGAAAGGGCGAAAGGGCCATGGAGAGAACCGCCACCGCCACCACAAGCGAAGCCTGGGATTCGGACACAAGACCTAAGGGCGTGGCTGCGGTGAGCACCACAAAACCGAATTCCCCCACCTGGGCCAGCATCATGCCTGTGGGCAGAGCCACACTCAGGGGATAGCCCGTCATACGCACGGCAAAGGCTGCGGCCCCCACCTTGATGGCCATAAGCCCCAGGGTGGCAAAAACCACCGCAGCAGGACGCTCCAGAAAAATCCAGGGATCCAGCAGCATCCCCACAAAGACAAAAAAGAAAAAGGCGAACACATCCCGTAAGGGTTGGATATTGCCCATGGCCTCATGGCTGTATTCGGATTCGGACACCACAAGCCCAGCAAGAAAGGCTCCCAGAGCCAGAGAAAGGCCTGAAGCTGCGGTGAGCATGGTAATGCCCGCGCATAGAGCCACAATGGTGAGCAGAAAAAGCTCCCGGCTGCGGGTGCGCACCACCCGGTACAAAAGCCATGGAATGAATTTTCGGGCTGTGATCAGGGTGGCTGCCACAATCAGCACGGCCTTTGCCACCAGGAGGACCTGCTCGCCTGCGGAAACATCCTTTCCCGCAAGAAGGGGCAGAAGCAGGATGACGGGCACCACGGCCAGATCCTGAAAAATGAGAATACCGAGACTGTTCCGGCCGAGAGGCGCATCCATACGCCCCCGTTCCTGAAGAAGACGCAGGACAATCACCGTACTGCTCACCGCAGCCAGAAGCCCGAAGAAAAAACTCTGCCCCAGGGGCAGCCCCAAAAGCATGCAGGCTGCTCCCACGATGAGGGCCGTTCCACCCATCTGAAGGCTGCCGCCCATGAGTACGGTACGACGGATACGCCAGAGGGTACCGAGGGAGCACTCGATACCCACGGCAAAGAGCAGGGCCACCACCCCGATTTCTGCAAGAACCTCCACCTCATGGCTGGCCGACACCAGGCCCATACCATGGGGACCCACCAGGATACCGGTCACAAAAAACCCCACCACAGAGGGCAGATGCAGGCGATAACAGATCAGCAGAACCCCGCAGGCCAGAAGCACCACCCAGGTGAGATCCCGTAAAAGTCCAAGTTCCATTGCCTTGTCTCCGTAAAAGGTGCCGCAGATCCGGGATATGCCCCAGATCCTCGGCCAGAATTCTTACCTTATGCCTGAGCCCAGGGGAAAAACACAGTAAAAATCAATGGGGCTTTTTATTCATTCTTCATTTCTGCTATACCCTTTGCCCATCCGGTGCCTTTGCCCCGGATCAGGACCTGCACCCCACTTCAGGAACCTTTCTTCATGATTTCCTCGGGCTTCCGGCCTTTGAAAGGAAGCCTTCCTGGAATATCCGAATCCATAAGGAGAAATTCATGCGCCCCATCCGCATCGGAACCCGAAAAAGCCTTCTCGCCCTCTGGCAGGCGGAACATGTGGCCCGCCTGCTGCAGAAAGCCGGTATGCAGACCGAACTTGTGCCTCTGGAAACCAAAGGGGACAAGATCCTCGATGTATCCATCGCCAAAATCGGCTCCAAAGGTGTGTTCACCGAAGAGATCGAGGCAGCCCTTGCCTCCGGTGAGATGGACATTGCCGTACACAGCGCTAAAGACATGCAGTCCGTCCTGCCCCAAGGCTTTGAGCTCATTGCCTTCACGGAGAGAGAATACCCCGGTGACGTGCTGGTGAGCCGCAACCCCGAAGCCACCCTCTGCGATCCGGAAAAGCCCCTTACCGTGGGCACCTCCTCGGTACGGCGAGTGGCCCTTCTGAAACACGCCCACCCCCATATCCGTATCAGAGACATGCGGGGCAACCTCCAGACCCGCATCCGCAAGATGGACGAAGGCCAGTGCGACGCCCTGCTCCTCGCCTTTGCCGGTGTACACCGCATGGGCTATGATGCCCTGATCACCGAAAAACTACCCCTTTCCCTCTTCACGCCCCCCGTAGGCCAGGGCTGTATCGCCATCGAGGCCTTCACCCACCTGGACCCCGAACGCAAAGCCCGCATCCGGAATGCCCTCAACCATGAAGACACGGAAAATCGTCTTCTCGCAGAACGGGCCTACCTGCGCCGCCTTGAAGGGGGATGCAGCATTCCCGCCTTCGCCCTTGCAGAACTTGAAAACGATACTCTCACCCTTTCAGCGGGCATCATTGATACGGAAGGTGTTCGCCTTGTAAAAGAAAGGGTATCCGGTCCCAAAAATCAGGCGGAAAACCTCGGCCACGACCTTGCGGGAAGCATCCTTGATAAAGGAGGCCGGGAAATTCTTGCTGCCATCCGTAAGGATCGTGCGGGGGAATTCAGTGGCCAGCCCCTCCCCCCTGCCTGAGCAGGACACCCTGCCGAATCAGGTTGCAAGCGGGGCCTTCTGAAAGGACGGAGTCCAAGGGCCACTTCGTCCTTCAGGGCCTCTGGTTCTGCTGGCCCCCTGTCTTCCCTTTCCTCCGATAATCGTCATTTTTTTGACGAATCCCTTGACAAGCCCAGCCCTACCCGCTAGGCTTTCCCCATGCAACGGCCATACAAAAAATAAAAATACAACTATTTTAAACGGCTATGCGACACCCCAGATATGCATTCCACACAATGCTTCAAGGCGTTCAAGCCATTTTTTCCCATCACAAGACCATGAACATCCCCATACAAAAAGGAAAATCCATGGAATCCAGCCACACCGTTGAAAAAATCGGAGGCACCTCAATGTCCCGTTTTTCCGACGTACTCCAGAACATCGTACTGGGAAAACGGAGCCCCGAAGAACTCTACGGACGCATTTTTGTGGTTTCCGCCTATGCGGGCATCACCGATCTCCTTCTCGAACATAAAAAAACAAGGGAACCGGGCGTTTATGGCCTTTTTGCCAATGACGAGGCTTCCTGGGCCTGGGGAGATGCCCTCAACCGGGTGGCCGAACGCATGTTCGCCATCAATGCGGAACTTATGCCCTTAGGCCTGGACCGCATGACCGCAGACCGCTTTGTGCGGGAACGCATTGAAGGGGCCAGAAGCTGCCTTCTCGATCTCACGCGGCTCTGCTCCTTCGGCCACTTCCAGTTAGAAGAGCATCTCACCACCGTACGGGAAATCCTCAGCGCCGTGGGCGAAGCCCACAGCGCCTTCAATACGGTTCAGATCCTCCAGAATTACGGCATCAACGCAAAACTTGTGGATCTTTCCGGATGGATGGAGGAACACGCCCTGCCCATAGACGACAAAATCCGGTCTGTTTTTGCGGAAATTGATGTGTTTTCAGAAATCCCCATCGTCACCGGCTATACCCGGTGCAAGGAAGGACTGATGGCCACCTTTGATCGGGGATACTCGGAAATCACCTTCAGCAAGGTCGCCTGCATCACCGCAGCCAGGGAAGCCATCATCCACAAGGAGTTTCACTTGAGCTCCGGAGATCCCAAACTCATGGGCGCGGAAAATGTGGACCCCATCGGCCGTACCAACTACGATGTGGCGGATCAGCTCTCAGATCTCGGCATGGAAGCCATCCATCCCCAGGCGGCCAAAGGTCTGCGCCAGGCGGGCATTCCCATCCGCGTCAAAAACACCTTCGAGCCCGACCATCCCGGTACCGTCATCGATGGAACTTACAGAAGCCAGACCCCCTGCGTGGAAATCATCGCTGGCAGAGAAAGCCTCCTTGCCATCGAAATCTTTGACCAGGACAGGGTGGGCGCCTATGACCGCGAGGCCGCAGTCTGCGACATCTTCCGCAGATTCCGCATGCAGTCCATTGCCAAAAATCTCAATGCCAATACCCTCATTCATTATGTGGACAGTTCCCTCAAAAGGGTGAACCGCCTCACAGAAGCCCTGGAAGACGCCTTTCCCGGTGCACAAGTCACCGTACGGAAAGTGGCTCTCATTGCCGCCATCGGCAGCAATATGAAGGTTCCAGGCTTCCTTGCCGCTGCCACCACGGCCCTGTGCGAGGCAGAGGTCAACATTCTCGCCATGCAGCAATCCATCAGACAGGTTGACATGCAGTTCATTGTAGCCGAAGAAGACTATGCAAGGGCCGCCCAAGCCCTCCACAAAAAACTTGTGGAGGATGCGGCAAGGAATGGAAACGATACAACGGAGGTCAAGACCATGGCCTCATAAGCGGAGCCTGCATGTTCAAGCGCGATTTCAGTTACACGGTCTGGTGGAACCTTCTGCTCATCACCTTCGGATGTATCCTGTATTCCATTGCCATCAAAGGCATTGCCGTGCCCCATGCCTTTGTTCCCGGCGGCATGTTCGGCCTTGCCTCCCTCATCTACTACCTCACAGGATTCCTTGAGCCGGGAAGCATCTATCTCATGCTGAACATCCCCCTCATGATCCTCGGCGGGGTGATGCTCAGCAGGCGTTTTGTCCTGTATACCGTCTGGGCCATCCTTGTAACTACCGCAGCCTTTGCCCTTTCCACCTTCACCTTCCCCATCGAAAACCAGCTCTATGCGGCCATCAGCTGCGGGGTGATCTCCGGCATGGGGGCGGGCATGGTGCTGCGCTCCTTAGGCTCCAACGGCGGCCTTGACATCGTGGCCCTCATCCTTTTACAGCGCTACAACCTGGGCCTTGGAAAAACCTATTTCATCTTCAATCTCACCCTCTACCTTGCCAGCATCGCCTTTCTGGACGTGGATCTGGTCATTGCCTCCATCATCATGGTCTTTGTGTCCTCCGCCACCCTGGAGTACAGCCTTTCCATGTTCAACCAGCGCAAGGTGGTCTTTGTGATTTCCAACGATTCCGACGCCATTGCCCGCAGAATCATTGAGGAGCTGGGCATGAGCTCCACCCTCATCCCTGCGGTGGGCGCTTACCTGCGCACGGAACGCCAGGTACTCATGACCGTCATCAACAATGTCCAGCTCAAGCGCCTGGAAGAGATCGTTTTCACCCAGGATGCCAACGCCCTTTTTATTGTGGAAAACACCTTCTCCGTGCTGGGCGCATCTTTCTCTAAACGGAAAATTTATTAAATTCTGAACAAAATCAAATCAGTCAAAAACTTGACAGGCAAACCATCGCATGCTATGGTTTGCCTGTTCGCGTTCAAAATAAATATAAGATCTGAAACTCTAAAGGATTGCTTTCCCAAAGAAAGCCTCCAAACAGCCCAACCCCCATAAGGAGAAAAAGCGCCTGCTTCCCTGCATCCAGGACCAGGCCTGTGATGAAATCCCGAAAATCATCCTATACATTTCGGCATCCCTGCGCCGCTGATGGCGGCAAGCTCTGGGAGCTGGTGCGCAACACACCAGCCCTGGATCTCAATTCTGCTTATTACTACATCTACTTTGGCCACGCCTTTTCCCAAACCTCCCTCATCGCAGAAAAAGGGGAAAGCATCGCTGGCTTTATCACCGGGCTCCGCCCTCCGGAAAAGCCAGATTGCCTTTTCATATGGCAGGTCTGCGTTTCCACAGCCTGCCAGGGCCAGGGTCTGGGGCTTTCCATGCTGGATGCCCTCACACGAAAAGTACAGCCCAGGTGGGTGGAAGCCACGGTCACCCCTTCCAATCGGGCTTCCATTGCCCTGTTCACCGCCCTTGCCCGAACCCACAAGGCCCCATGGACCTTTCAGGAAGAAATTTTTCCGGCATCCTGTTTTGGCGCGGCAAGCCATGAAGCGGAAATTCTTTTTTCCATAGGCCCCCTGGCGATCCACTGAAAGATCGCTTTTTCGCGGCCTATGATTTTTTAATATTTTTCTGTCGCCTTATAAGGACTTTTTCCTGAAAAGAAGCGCTTGCTTACGCCTTCTTATTCATCAAAGCCCTTTCAGGACACAACGACCCCAAGGAGATCAAAACATGCGTATATTTGAATCCCTCGAATCCCAGGTGCGCGGATATATCCGCTCCTTTCCCACAGTGTTCGCCACCTCCAAAGGTGCCATCCTCACCGATGAAAACGGCAGGGAGTACATCGATTTTTTCGCAGGAGCAGGTACCCTCAACTACGGCCACAACAACGAGCGCATCACCAAAGCCATGATTGCCTACCTCGAAGGCAACGGCGTTCTCCATGGTCTTGACATGGCCACCACCGCCAAACGCAATTTTCTTGAAAAATTTTCTTCCACCATCCTGGAACCGAGGAACATGGATTACAAAATCCAGTTCACCGGCCCCACGGGCACCAACGCCGTAGAAAGTGCCCTGAAGCTGGCCCGCACCATCAAGGGCCGCTCCAACGTGGTGGCCTTCACCAACGGCTATCATGGCCTCACCATGGGCGCCCTTGCGGTCACGGGCAACACCTTTTACCGGGACGAGGCCCACATCAGCCGCTCCAACGTGAGTTTCATGCCCTTTGAGAATTATTTCGGAGATAACGTGGACTCCCTGGCCTGTCTTCGTAAAATGATAGAAGACACAAGCTCAGGCCTCGATCTGCCCGCAGCCGTCATCGTGGAAACCATCCAGGCCGAAGGCGGTATCAACGTGGCCTCGGCCGAGTGGCTGAAAGGCCTTTCCGATCTCTGCCGGGAATTCGACATCCTGCTCATCATCGACGACATTCAGGTGGGCAATGGCCGCACAGGAAGCTTTTTCAGTTTTGAGTTCGCGGATATCAAACCTGACATCATCACCCTTTCCAAGGCCATCGGCGGCGGCCTTCCCATGGCCCTTGTTCTCATGCGGCCGGATCTCGACCAATGGAAACCCGGTGAACACACGGGTACCTTCCGGGGCAACAACCTCGCCTTTGTGGCCTGCACCGAAGCCCTTTCCTACTGGGATAACCCCGCTTTAAGTGAGGCCGTTCAGTACAAGGGCGCACGTATGTACGAGGCTCTGGACGCCATCCGCAATACCCACCCGGAACTGGAAGCCAATATCCGGGGGCGGGGCATGATCTGGGGCCTTGAGCTTCCCGAACGCAACCTTGCGCGCACGGTGGTGGAAACCTGCTTTGAAAAAGGGCTGGTCATTGAGCTGGCAGGTGCGGAAAAACAAGTCATCAAGCTTCTCCCGCCCCTTGTCATTGAAGAGGATCTCCTCAAGCAAGGCCTCGCCATCATCGCGGAAAGCATCAAAGAGGTCTTGAAAAAACGGGAAATCCTGTAATAAGAATGTCTTATACCTACCTGGAAAGGGGGCCGGGGTGAGGGCAAAAAGATTCACAAACACCACCAGAACTATATTTTCATGCCTCGGAACAGGCCCTTTTTTTTCCCTTCTCCCCCTGGGAGAGGGCCGGGGTGAGGGATCACTTTCAGGCTACACGCAAACCCGGAAGTGGATGGAATCCGGAAAGAAGATCTTATGGCGGAGGTATCATGATCGTACGCAGGCTCAAAGAAATCATTGGAACGGAACGGGACAAGAAGGCAAAAAACGGTAACTGGGTCAGCCGCCGCTTTCTGCTGGCAAAGGATGGCATGGGCTTTTCCTTCCACGAAACCACCATTTTCGCAGGAACAGAAACCCGAATCTGGTACAAAAACCACCTGGAGGCGGTGTACTGCGTGGCCGGAAAAGGAGAGCTTGAAAGGCTGGATACAAAAGAGATCATCCCCATCACAGACGGCACCATGTATGCCCTGAACGGCCATGAACCCCATCTCTTACGGGCTTCCGAAGATCTGCGCCTTGTGTGTGTCTTCAATCCGCCCCTCATCGGCACAGAAGACCATAATTCGGACGGAGTCTATGCCACGCCCGAAGAGGAAAGCGCCAAATCTTAAAAAAAATCCAGCCCAAAAACCCGCAAGCCGGATCCATTCCGGAAATCCTGCGGGTTTTTCCTTCCATGGAGCCTGCAGGATTGACGGATCTTTTCCGGTTCATCGGTCCTGCAAAAAACCGATTCCACCCCCGCCTCACAGAACTCCCCTCCCCATGGGCCTGTCCAGGTCAAGGGAACAAGCAAGAAGTCCTTCGCTTTCCTGTCCATTTTTTTTACAATGCGTTCAGGACAGACAACAGCTCCGGGCTTATTCCGCCCATATCCGAGCTTCAGAATCCGCAAAGCAGAGCTTTTTTTTAAAGGTACGATTTTTGCTTTGTGTTATTGGTTTTTTCTGTCTGTCCGAAGAAAGCGCGGGAGGTCCCTCATGAAAAAAACGTGGCACAGCCTTTTATTCGACGCCGCAGATCACCATCTTCTGGAAATCGTCCAGGATATCCGCAACCGAAAAAAGGAACGCAAACACCTGCGCCAACGCATTGGTCCCTACCTGCACCCAAGGGGCATCAAGGAAATGGCGGCCTCCAGGGAACTTCGCATGGCCTATGCCACGGTGCATCTTCTGGACAGCCTGGATGCGGGACGGGTGGAAGATCGCCTCACCGCTCTCCAGGCCCTGATGGATGAAGTCATGAGCTCCACGGAAAGCAACCTGCGCAAAAACACGGCACGGGTGATGCTCCAGCTTATGAAGGAGCTGATCCGAAATGAGGGCGACACCCTGCGTCAACTGGCCCTGGCCCACGATTTCAGACGGGCCGCCGCAGGCAAGCCCAGGGTCATCCGCAAACTTCTCCAGCATTACCATCTACTGGAGATGCCCGAGGAATGGAATCAGATCAGCTTTGACGAACATGTGCATGACGCCAACACCAAAGGGCGAAAAAGTCCCTCCCACCTCATCATGGATGCCTGGATCAAGGGCATCCGCGAACTCCGGGTCATTTATTACAACCACATTCCGCCTCAGGCCATTTCCGAGCTCATGAGTGCTGCCGCCATCATGGACATCAAGGCCAGTATCGGCATTGAGTACACCGCCCCTTTTCGAAATCGCATGGTGCATTTCATCTGGACACCCGCAGGCCTTGACACCGCAGAATCCATGATCCGCTTTTTCAGCCTTCCCAGAGTGGAGGCCTTCATGGAAAAGGCCAGAGCCGTATCCCGCCACATGGCTGCGGATGTGCTGCGTCGCCTTTCGGATTTCAATACCCGGCAGAAAACAGACATCGAAAAAAACCTCGCCATTTCCATTCCCCATGCCAGGGAGGAGGATTTTCTCGCCATGGTGGGGTCCGGCCAGCCTGCCCTTCTCCACCTTTCCGCCTATCTGCATACCCTCATTACAGAAAGCATCCGCAAAGCCCTGGCGGAGAGCGGGGATCCAACGGCGGAAATTCTTGAAAAACGTCTCAAAACCCTTGAGGAATGCACACCTCAGACCCTTGAAAACCAGCTCCTTGCATTGAACGAAAAACCAGGCCCGAAAGTTGAGGAAGAAAATCTTCCCGAACTCCTTACCCGGCCTGCGGAAGCACTCATGGCCGAACTTGCGGCCCTCCACCCTTCCTTCACCCTGACCCTTAACCTGAAACACCTGCAGGTGGCGGATGTGGCAGAGCTTCTTTTCCGCGCCGAAGGCCGCATCTCCCACCTTGAAATCTACAACCTCAAGGATCAGGCCCTGGGCAGGGCAGGGGCCTATAAAGAAATCAATGCCCTGCAGCTGGCCCTCAATCAGGGCAACATCATCATCCTCAAACGCATGCTACTCAACTGCTGCAAAGCCCTGGAACAGTCCGGAGATGGGGCCTCCCTGGATCAGGCCCAGAGTCTGGAAGACATCATTTTCCAGATGGGCCGTCTTGTGGAACCCTATCGCAAGCGCCCCCTGAAAACCCGCATCGGCACAGACTCCACCGGAAATTTTCCCTGGTCTTACGGTATGGGCCTTGTTCTCCGCGACACCCTTCCCTTCCGCGCCAGGCGTTATCTGGATCAAAAGTTGGGAAAACATCACCACAGGCCCGGTATCCGCATTCCCGTGCAGCCCCGCACCACCTGGATCCCGAAAAAGCCGCCCTTACGGAAACTGGCTCCCCTTCTCTACCGCCTGCGGTATGCCAGGCTGCTCCGGCCCCTTACCCACAGGGCCGTATCCGAATTTGTCATCCAGAAAGACGCCGTCCGCCTGGAGCCCAGAGGCAATGTCATCACCCTGGGCGGGGTTCTGGACCCCTCCAGAAGACAGGCCCGGAATGCGGGAGTTTTCAAGGAACAACCCTTTCGTTTTCATGCACTGAGCTATCTGAACACCGAACTCAGCCAAGGAGCCAAAGTACTCATCGGCTTTATCCCGGCCTTTCTCACCTTCGCCCTCACCAAAGACTGGTGGCTTCTCGCCTATTTCGGTGCGGTAATCTGGTTTGTCATCACAGGGCTTCGCAATATCCTGCAATCCGTGCTGGGCGGCGGGGGCATCCGGCGCTCTCCCCTTCTCAAGTGGCACGACCATGTACGCTGGGGCCGGGTGGCGGACTCCCTTCTTTTTACGGGATTTTCCGTTCCCCTCCTCGATTATGTGGTGAAAACCCGCATCCTGGATGAGGTCTTTGGCATCACCACCACAACCAATCCCATGGCCCTCTACGCCTTCATGGCCCTTGCCAACGGCATCTACCTTTCCACCCACAGTTTTTTCCGGGGGCTGCCCAGGGCCGCTGTTATCGGAAACTTCTTCCGCAGCCTTCTTTCCATTCCCGTGGCCATTTTCTTCAGCGCCATCTGCGGACAGATCCTTTCCAGCGCTGGCTACACCCAGGTGGATGCCATCTTGCAAAAATGGGCTGCGGTCATTTCCAAAGCCGCATCGGATACGGTAGCAGGCATCATTGAAGGGCTTGCCGACCGGTTCCACAACCTCGGCCTCCGGGCTCAGGATTACCGGAAAAAAATGCGCCAGATCTTTGATACCTGCATGAATCTTGAGCTGGCCTTTCCCCACTCCCAGATCCTTACCCTGCTGGCCGATTCCGACAACCGCATACTGCAAAACTCCCATCCCCAGTCAGGGCTTTCCACCATGGTGGCCATCAATGCTCTCGATCTTCTCTATTTTTTCATGTACCAGCCCAGGGCCCAGGTGGCCCTCAAGCAGCGCATCGACCGCATGACCAGTGATGAACGGCGTATCTTCTACGCCTGCCACCTCGTGCTGGAAGAGGAAAAACATGTGAGCACACTTTTGATCAACGGGCTTCTCGGGAAAAACTTCGGACCCGGTCTTTCCTTTTATCTCGCCCATTACAAAGGCTACCTTGAAACCTTAAGACGATGGATTCCCGAAGCCTCCGTCCCCCAGAACAAGACAGACGGCCCAGGAGATTTCCCTTAAAAACCAAAGAGCTCCGTTCTCCGTGAAAACACACGCTTTCAGAACGCCTGTTTCCCGTTTTTTTCTTTGAGGCCTTCCAGCATTTCAAGAAATTTTTCAGGCGGAAGATACCCCGGCCGGTTCAGAAGCACCGTCCCCTCCGGAGAAAGAAAAACACTGGTGGGAACGGTTTCCAATCCAAAACGCCGGGCCAGATCCCGGGTTTCCACCACATTGATTTTCACAGAAATAAAATCCGCATTAAGTTTGGTGATGACCTTCTCTGCGGAAAAGGTCTCTTCTGCCATGGTTTTGCACCAGGGGCAGGTGGGGGTATAGAAATAATAATAAATCTTCTTGCCGGAAGTCCCTGCTGTCTCAAGCGCCTTTTCAAGGGGAGTCCAGTTCAGGGTTTCTGCGGAAACGGTAAAAACGCCCATCAGCATGAAAAAAACAAAAAACAGCCCTTGACGGAATGTCTGCATAAAAAAATCTCCTTATATCCGTAATATGGTCTGGCCCCGATGGGGAGAAAGGATCCCGCGTGAAACGCTAAAGAAAGGGAAGATACCTGTCAAGGGCAGGGAGAGGCTATGGAGCAAACCCCCCGTTTCTCATTCCCACAAAAAAGCCCCCGCACCTTCCAGGAAAAAAGATGCGAGGGCCATTTCTTTTAAAATTCCTTTGAGGATACGGAGCGTCAATCCATCAGGCCGTTCTGGGAGAAAACCACCCGGAGGTCGCCTTGCAGAAGGCCACCAGCATGAGCATAAGTGGCACCTCAATGAGCACCCCCACCACCGTGGCAAGGGCAGCACCGGAGGACAGACCAAAGAGCATGACCGCCGTGGCGATGGCCACCTCAAAATGGTTGGAAGCACCGATCATGGCCGCGGGTGCCGCATCTTCATAGGAAAGCTTCAGCATCCGGGCGGCAAGATAGCCAATGGCAAAAATGAAAAGGGTCTGGAGAGTCAAAGGGATGGCGATCCAGACAATGGTCATGGGATTGGCCAGAATCACCTCCCCCTTAAAAGAAAAGAGCAGGACCAGGGTAAAGAGCAGGGCCGTGATGGTCACAGGGGTGAGTACATGGAGAAAACGTTCCTCAAACCAGGTTTTTCCTTTGATGGCCAGAATCCATCTGCGGGAAAGGTAGCCCGCCACAAGGGGAAGAGCCACATAAATGGCGATGGAGAGCAGGAGGGCCTGCCAGGGGATGGGCAGACGGCCCACACCGAGCAAAAAACCGCCAAGAACCCCATACAGCACCAGCATGGTCAGGGAGTTGATGGCCACCATGACGAGCGTCAGGCCGTCATTGCCCCTGGAAAGATAGCCCCAGACCAGCACCATGGCCGTGCAGGGCGCAATCCCCAGAAGGATACAGCCCGCAAGATAGGAGCGCCACAGGGGAATCTCCAGCATACGGACACCCTCATGAAGCACCACCGTACCGGCTCCGTGTACAGCCCCCAGGGGAAGATCCAGACCTAAGGGCATTTTCACAAGATCCGTGGCCTCAGGCCCGATAAAGCCCCTGAAAAGAAAACCCAGGAAAAAAAGGGCAATGGCATACATGGTAAAGGGCTTAATGCCCCAGTTGATGAAAAGGGTGAGAAGAACAGGTTTTGCGCTTTTTCCCGCCTTCACCACACTGGCAAAGTCAATTTTCACCATGATGGGGTACATCATGAAGAAAAGACAGATGGCAATGGGAATGGACACCACAGGGGCCCCGTTCACCGTGAGGGCCATGCCATCCAGGGTTCTGGCGAAATCCGGGGCAAGCTTCCCCAGAACAATGCCACCCACAATGCAAAGCCCCACCCATAGGGTGAGGTAACGCTCAAAAAGGCTTTTCATCCGCCTTTCTTCCAATGCCGCCTGTTGGGTCATTTTTCTGATCTCCTTTTTTTCCTCAAAATCCGCCAAAGGCCAGGCCGTTTTTCTTTATCATCAGCTTTCAAGACTTCCGGGCAGGGTTTCCACAAAGGCCCGGATCTCATCCCGCACCCTGCGGTAGCAGTTCAGTTTTTCCTCGGGATTCTCCAAACCCGCAGCAAGTTTTGGAGGATCATCAAACCCCACATGCACAACCCTGGCTTTGCCGGGAAAATACGGGCAGGTCTCATTGGCATGGCTGCATACGGTCACCACATAATCCAGATCCACATCCTTAAGATCATCGAGAAGCTTGGACCTGTGTCCGGAAATGTCCACGCCTGTCTCGGCCATCACCCGAACGGCATTGGGATTGAGCCCATGGGTTTCAATGCCTGCGGAATAAACTTCCAGTACATCCCCCTTCAGGTGCCTGGCCCATCCCTCGGCCATCTGGCTGCGGCAGGAATTTCCCGTACAAAGAAAAAGCAGTTTCTTCTTTTCTGTCATGGCGATGCCTCCTTCTGGCTGGCCCCCCTCAGGAGAGACCTCATTTTTATCCTTCATTTTTTTGCTCTTGATTAAAGGCAGATAAAAAATCATTTAAAACGACACACCACATCCTTCTTCTTCTCCCATTCTTTCCGGTACCCGGTTGCGGATAAACTCCCGATCTGCATGAATCACCTCATTTTCCGGCATATGCTGTCGCACCCAGGCAAGGAGGGTATCCGTATGGAGCTTGCCGGTACAAAGGGTGTAGTGTGTCCATTTTCCGCATTTTCTTGCCTCCACCAGACCGGCCTGCCGGAGCAGGCCCATGTGGCGGGATACCGTTGCAGCGGTCACCCCCAGCATATCCACCAGGTGGCAGGCACAGAGATCAGGCCTTTCCATAAGTGCCATGAGAACCCGCAGACGGTTGGCGTCGGAAAGGGCCTTGGCAAGGGTAAGAATATTTTCCACAGTACCTCCACTCTTCAATATTTAGCCATCTGACTAAACGTAGCATCCCACAAAGGCATTGACAAGACATTTCTTCAAGAGCATATTCCCATATGTCGATATGGTGAAGAGCAAGAAGTTATGCACTCCAACAACCCCCTGCTTTAGCAGCTTATACATTAACAATATCAATATTTTACAATCTAAAAAAGGCAGTATTTGACTTTTTGAGAGAGCATCAAAAATATTTCTTCATTCTATCAAATAGCCTGCCACATACCGCCTGTTCCATGCTTCTTTCCTCGACAAGATTGTCGAGGAAAGAAGCCACATGTCGATTTATCCATAAAACAATACGCACAAATATCTGAAATATATTGTTTTAAATATGGCATTCCTTTTGCGTTATAAACATATGCAGGCGACTGGGCCGCAAAAAATTTTTCACCATTATATATAAGGAGATCGACATGAAGAAACCAACGATGATAGGCATTTCCATGCTGGGCTTTCTGCTTGGCACAATGGTCAGCAGTACCTGGGCACTTCCTTCCCCTGAGACAGTCCCGGCAGACCAGAACCCTGCTCACGAACTCAGTACATCCGCTTACCGCAGTGCTTCTTTCAGCTTGCAGATATCTGAAATGTCGGATGCTTTTTCCCTGATGGCAAAAGGAGGAAAAGGAGGCAATGGTTCCGGACAAGGTGCAGGCAGGGGAGGACACGGCCCAGGAGATGGAACCGGCAATGGCGGTAACGGCCCCAAAGACGGCAGCGGCCCCCGTGGTCAGGCCGGAACCTGCGTCAATTCCTAATGTCCCATGATTCTGCAGGGAGGAATCCCCCTCCCTGCACAACCCGCTATGCGGAAACATCCGGTGAACATCCCGGACGTTTCCATGGCAATCCCCTGAAAAAGAAAGCAGGCCCATGTGGCATCCCCTGTTTTCCCTGATCTTTCTTCTTTTCCTTACGGGTCTTTCCTCCCCGGTTCAGGCAGAGGATTGGATCACAGGCAGAATTGTATCCATTGATTCCGTGCGCCAGGAATTGGAATTGATTCCGGAAGATAGAACTTCCATATCGGTACGTTATGATCCCGAAACCTCTCCTTCACAGATGACCCCCGGAGACTTTATCCGGGTACAGGGTGTTTTTTCCGGAACGGACTTCCGCACTTTCACAGCCACACATATCGGAAAGGGAATGGGGCAGGAGACAGGTCTTGAATCTCCTTCCGGTCATGACCCCACAGGTGTCCGCTCCAGAATCGGAAGGGGCCGGGGAATGGGCAGGGGTTCCCATGAGGGCAGAGGCTCCCATAGAAGCGGAGGACGACGATGAAACATCCCCCCATGGGCGCAGTCTGGAAGGCCAATCTTCTCGTAATTGCCATTCTGATTCTCACCGCCCTTTCCTATTATTACTGGCAGCTCCGTCAGGCCTCCCGAACCTTTTCCACCCATGTGCAGGAACATGTGGAAATGGTGGCCCTGGCCATCCGGATGAATGCGGATCGTGCCATCCTGTCCCAAAAAGTCATGGAAGAGATTCTCACCACCTTCCTCGGCAACACTGCCCGCTTTGTGGATTTTCTGGATGGGGTAGAACCCTTTTCCAACATGGAGCTGGCCGCCTTTGCGCGGGAAGCCGGACTGAAGGGAATCCGCATTGAACGAGACGGAAGTCTGTCCGAAGGCCCGGAAGGCTGGTATCCCCTTTCTGAAAACAGCTGCCGGAAAAACGGTCTGCTTCATCTGGAACAGCACCATCTGTATATGATGACCCTCCCCGGAGAAAACGGCAGCCCCTGCATTCAGGTGGCACTGGAAGATCACCGACTGGCAGTCCTGGGATACCGTATGGGGCTGGAAAACCTGATGGAAGGAATCTCCCGTCTCAGCGATATCCGGTATATTCGCATGGAACCCAGGGACACCGCCCCCTCCGAGTCCTCCGGTGCGGATCTTCCCATTCACGTCACGTTTGAAGGTGAAGGGGAAGAGCGCATTGCCCATGCCCGTATGCCTATGGAAAAGCATGTTCTCCTGGTCGGGATGACAGCTACCCCCTTTTCCAGACGCATCCGCCAGCTTGGCCTGGAGTTTTGGGCCTTCACAGTCGTCATCGTGGGACTGGGAGGACTTTTTTCATGGCTACTCAAACGATTTCACGAAACCCATGTCCGGGAAGCTCTCCGCTATGAACAGGAGCTGGCCACAGAAAAGGAACATGCCACTCTGGGGCGGGCATCTGCCGCCATTACCCATGAAATCCGCAATCCCCTCAATGCCATCAGCATGGGCATTCAGCGCCTCAGGCTGGAATCCAGGGGATTGCAGCCCCAGGATCACACCCTTCTCGATGCCATGGGAGAAGCTGTACGCAGAACGGATACCATTGTGGCGGAGCTGAAACGCTACGCAAGCCCCCTCTCCCCCCGAATGGTTCTCACCGATCTTAGCGCCCTTCTCGATACCCTTTTGGTACTGTACCGACCGCTTTGCGGTGAAAAACATATCCGCGTCCACAGTACCCTCTCCTCCCCCTGCATAGTGGAGACAGATCCGGATCTCATGACGGAAGTTTTTGAAAATCTGCTTAAAAATGCCATTGAAGCCCAGCCTGAAGGCGGCGTTTTACATATCGCTGCCCGCCCGAATGAAAGGCAGACCGAACTCTGGTTTGAGAATCCCGGCCTGATCCTGTCACCGGAAGGGCTGGAAACTCTCCTTGCCCCCTATGTGACCACCAAAAGCCATGGCTCCGGCCTCGGGCTCTCCATTGCCGTACGGATTCTCCGTGCCCATGGAGGGCATCTGGATCTCCATCAGTCCCGTCCCGGCTGGCTGGGGGTCAGGGTTTGTCTTCCCCTGCCCTCCCAGAAAAAAAAATCCACCCTCAGCGAATCTTTTTTTTCCTCCCCCGAAAGGTGAACGCCATGCGTATACTGCTTGTAGATGATGAGATTCTTCGAAGGAGGATACTCCTACACGATAAAGTCAAAGCTCTTACTTCAAAAAGTATCAAATCGGTACAGATCCAATGGTATACACGCTTCTTTTTAAATATCAAATTTTACACACATAACTTATTGTTTTTTATACTTTTAAAATCCACAACCTAAAATAATTATTTTTCATATGGGAGATCATAATCATAATGTACAATCACAAAGAAAAAATACTCGTAATTGTTATTGTTGCTCTGACAGCTTTTATAGTGTTTTCTGCTTTACCTGCTTGTGCCGATAGCGATTCCAAACATAAAAATATAAAAAAATACTCTCAGACGCTAAAAAAAGATCATGGCAATGAATTAAGTGGTGAAATTGCGGCATGGCTGTTCTTTTTAGCAAATATTCCAATACTATTTCAAATAGCTATAAAAAAAATTCGCAAGCAAAATTTTTTATCAAAATCAAACCAAGAAACAATAAAATATCTCAATAAAACAAATTCAAAATATCTGATGCCTGCCCATTATGTTTTAAATACAATCGGAATATTATCAGCTTTCATTCATTTTATGCTCTCATCTTGTGATTCCAGCATACTGCCAGACATCAGTCTCCTGGCTGTCGGACTAATGGTATTGACTGGCATATCAATAAAATTTAAACTATTACCATCCAATTACAAAAAATTTACTTATAGAATACACACAAGCAAAATATTTTGCAGCCTGATACTATTCATACTTGTTACTGGACACATAATTATTGATTAAAATATGTCTATAAAATCTTTAAAATAAAAGATATACCCTCAATTCCAAATATCATCATTTCAAATATGAGCATATTTTTTTATCATAAATCAATCTGGTTACTACCCTGACTCAGCCATGCCGTCTCAGGTGCTACCTATGCCTCCATGCATTTTCCTTGAGGGGGAAAACAGGCACAGGATTTACCTTTACAGCATGAAATCCATCGATTTCACGCCAGAAGCGTGGAATCGATGGCTGAAGAAGAGTAGTAATCCTTTAAATCAAAACCCATAAATTTGCTAAAAGGCAACAATGGAATCAAAAAAAACGGACACAATACGGTATGTAACTTTCGTTGGTCTTTTGATAAATTTTTTTCTTGTGGCAATCAAATATGCTGCTGGCTGGTGGGGAAACAGCGATGCACTCACTGCGGATGCTCTCCATTCCGCAACCGATGCTATCACGGATATTATCCTCATTGTAGGTGCAGGACTTTGGTCAAAACCTCCTGATTCAGAGCACCCCTATGGGCACCAAAGAATTGAAACACTTGTAACACTTACGATTGGCGGGCTTCTCATTGCCGCAGCCATTGGTATAGCCATTGATGCTATCCAGAAAATCATTGCAGGAATCCGGTGCGAGCCGCTCCCAATAGCTGCATATGCTGCTGTTATTTCTATTTTTACAAAAGAAGCCCTTTATCGGTGGACATACAAAGTCGGCCTTACCGTCAAAAGCCCCGCAATGATAGCCAATGCATGGCATCACCGTACTGATGCATTAAGTTCTATTCCAGCCTTTTTTGCTGTTTCTACAGCCATCATTTTCCCTTCCCTGTTTTTTGTTGATAGCATAGGTGCACTTATTGTAGCCATTTTTATACTGCATGCATCCATTAAAATCCTTTGGTCCCCGATAAAGGAAATCATGGACACAGCAGCCCCGCCTGAAATCCATCAAAAAATATCAATGTGTACGCTTGAACATCCAGAAGTTCTGGATGTCCACAACATTCGAACCCGCTTTTTAGGAACAGAAATACTTGCAGATATGCACCTTGTCGTTGATCAATATTTAACAATAAAAAAAGCACATGATATTGCTGAAGAAGTACAAAAAAAACTTATCAATCAAAATTTCGGTTTAAAAGAAGTCATCATCCATATTGAACCTCAAAAAGAACAGGCTACACCAACAAGCAAAAACAACGTTTCCCTGTCTTTCCAGAAAAACCAAACCGCCCGTACCCAACCTTTTTCCAACCACTCCGGGGAATAAACGCCATGCGAATACTGCTTGTGGATGATGAGGCGCTTCAGCGGGACATGCTCAGGGGATTTCTTAAAAATCAGGGATATACCGTGGCCGGAGCCGAAGACGGCCCATCCGCCCTGCGGCTTTTTCAGGAAAAAGCCTTTCAGCTGGTTCTTCTCGATCACCGGATGCCGGGCATGACGGGCGATACCCTGCTCCGGGAAATCAAGGCCCTGAACCCCACGGTGCGCAGCATCATGATCACGGCCCATGCCTCCGTGGATACCGCTGTCCGCGTCATGAAACTGGGAGCGGACGATTTCCTTGAAAAACCCGTGGATCTCACGGCTCTCCTGGAAAAAATCCAGAAGCTTGAGGAAAACCTCCTCATTGAGGAGGAGTCCGGAGAAGTCAGCGACATGGCCGCAGCAGCCCCCCTTCCCCTGACCCTCATCGGTCAGAGCCCTCCCATGCAGGCCCTCCTTTCCATGGTCGGCCGCATTGCCCCCACCTCCTGGACCGCCCTCATTTCCGGGGAAACGGGCACAGGAAAAGAGCGGATCGCCCGACTTGTACACATGCTCAGCCCCAGGCGGGATGCCCCCTTTATCGAGGTGAACTGTGCCGCCATTCCGGAAAATCTCTTTGAATCCGAAATTTTCGGCCATGAAAAAGGGGCTTTCACCGGTGCCGTTTCCAGACGCAGGGGCCGCTTTGAGCTGGCGGATAAGGGTACCCTTTTTCTCGACGAGGTCGGAGAGCTTCCTCTCTTACTTCAGGCCAAGCTTCTGCGTACCCTTCAGGAAAACAGACTGACCCGTGTGGGGTCGGAAACAGATCTTGCCATTGATGTCCGGGTACTGGCCGCCACCAACCGCGATCTGAAAGACATGGTACTCCAGGGCCGGTTCCGGGAAGACCTCTACTATCGCCTCAATGTGCTGGAACTCAAAATCCCGCCCCTGCGACAGCGCCGGGAAGATATTCCCGAACTCTGCACTTTTTTTCTCGAACGCTATGGTCTCCGGCCCATAAGCTTTCACCCGGACGCCATGGCCACCCTCATCAAATACAGCTTTCCCGGTAATGTCCGGGAACTGGAACACATGATCCAGAGAATTGTCACCCTGGTGCGCGGCAGCCTCATTCGCCCCCAGGATCTGCCCCATGAGGTGCGTTTTCAGGCTTCCGAACAAAAGGGCGCGCTGGAAGAACGGCTGGAAGCCATGGAACGGGAAATGCTCACGGAAGCTTTGGAAGCCTCCGGCTGGGTACAGACCCGTGCTGCGGAAAGCCTTGGCATCAGCGAGCGGGTGCTGCGGTACAAGATGAAAAAATTTAGCCTGCAAAAAACCGGCTGAACGCCCTTCTCCTTCTTTGCTCCGCAGACCTTCCGGATCCCATGCCCCCTCTGCGTCTTTCTTCCCGAAAAAAAGCTGTCCCCCCTCCTCTCCTGCCAATCTATTCCCCTTTTTTCTCTATTCCCTTACAACTTTTTCATTGACGGAATCCTCATGCAAGAGCATATTCCCATATGTCGATATGGTGGAGGATAAAAATGAAGACCCTGATCAAAGTCATGAAGGCCCTCTCCGATCCGGGACGGCTTAAAATGCTCAAAGCCCTGGAAGACCGCAGGCTCTGCGTCTGCGAGCTGCAGGAAGCCACGGGGCTTGCCCAGTCCACGGTCAGCAAGCATTTAAAAATACTGGAAGAAGCCGGTCTGGTCTCCTGGGAAAAGGACGGGCCCTGGGTAAATTACGCCCTTTCTCCGGAAGGGGAAAACGTTTATGCCCAAACCCTCCTTGCCCACATGCAGCACTGGCTCAATGGGGATAAAACCGTAGAAGAGATGCGCACCCGGCTTCCTGAAATCCACAGAGACCGCATCAAGAAAGCCTGAAAAAAGCGCACCTGCCTACCCCCCTGATGACGGACAGCATCTTCCATCCGTTACATAAGGAGAAAACCATGCAGGAAAGAAGCAAACTTTTATGGATCATCGGGCTTTTTGCCGGGGCTTACTTCATT
The DNA here is from genome assembly GCF_034006065.1 of Desulfobotulus sp. Classification (NCBI taxonomy): domain Bacteria; kingdom Pseudomonadati; phylum Thermodesulfobacteriota; class Desulfobacteria; order Desulfobacterales; family Desulfobacteraceae; genus Desulfobotulus; species Desulfobotulus sp. The sequence goes on from NZ_JAVETM010000024.1 coordinate 47,804, forward strand.
CCCTGGGATCATGAAATCATGCGGAGATCCGGCCTGGAAGCCTTTCTCATGCTCCAGGATTACGCAAGGGAGCATGTGCTCACCTGCCTCATCCCCGCCTTTTTCATCGCAGGGGCCATTGCGGTTTTTGTCTCCCAGGCTTCCGTCCTGAAATATTTCGGCGCTCAGGCCAAAAAGGTGCTGGCCTACTCTGTGGCCTCGGTGTCCGGCGCCATTCTCGCCGTCTGCTCCTGTACGGTTCTGCCCCTTTTTGCAGGCATCTACATGCGGGGGGCGGGCATTGGCCCGGCAACGGCCTTTCTCTACTCCGGTCCTGCCATCAACGTGCTGGCCATTGTGCTGACGGCCAGGGTGCTGGGCTGGCAGATGGGCCTTGCCCGCGCCATCGGTGCCGTGTCCTTTGCCCTTGTCATCGGCCTTCTGATGGCCTTCATCTTCAAAAAAGAAGATGCCGCCCGCACCGCAGGGCAGTTTTATCTTCCGGATGAAGAGAATCCGGGAAGAAGCCTCTGGCAGGACGCGGGCTTCATGCTGGTCATGGTGCTGATCCTTGTCTTTGCCGCCTTTGCCCGGCCCGGCGAAGGGGACGCCACCATCTGGCAGTTTCTCTTTGGAATCAAATGGTATGTCACCATTCTCCTCCTTGGGGTGCTGGGCCTCATGCTGAAAGCCTGGTTCGTTCAGGAGGAAAGAAAGGCCTGGGTGGCCTCCACCTGGGATTTTATGAAACAGATTGCCCCCCTCCTTGCGGCCGGTGTGCTGGTGGCGGGTTTTCTTCTGGGCCGTCCCGGTCATCCGGCTCTCATTCCCGAATCCTGGATCGCAGGGCTTGTGGGCGGTAACTCCTTTTTTGCCAACTTCTTTGCCTCCCTTGCGGGTGCGCTCATGTACTTTGCCACCTTAACGGAAATCCCCATCCTTGAGGGGCTCGTGGGTGCGGGCATGGGCCAGGGCCCGGCACTGGCCCTGCTTCTCGCTGGCCCGGCCCTCTCTTTGCCCAACATGATCGTGATTTCCGGTGTCATCGGCATTAAAAAAACCGCTGTCTTCAGTCTTCTTGTCATTGTCATGTCCACAGCTGCCGGGATGTTCTACGGCAGTTTCTTCGTATGAAAAAACCTGACGGGAAGCTGCCGGAAGATGATCCGGCCAGCCCCGCCCCCATCCTGAAAAAGGAGAAGCGAATATGGAAATCAAGGTTCTGGGTCCAGGATGCGCCAAATGCACACAGGCGGAAAAGGTGGTGAGAGAAGCCGTTGCCGAAGCAGGCATTGAGGCTTCCGTTGAAAAGGTATCGGATATTTTGAAGATCGCAGGGTACGGAGTCTTTGGCACCCCCGCCATCATCATCAACGGGGACGTGAAAATGGTGGGAAAGGTTCCCAAAAAAGAAGAGGTGATGGGCTGGCTTCGCTGAACGGACAGGGGAAGGGATTTTTTTCAGGCTTCCTTCCCCCTTTTTTAGGGAGATGAAAATTTCCAATATACCTCATTGAAATTTGATTCTTCATTTCAGACGAGAGCCGTGAACTTCACGGGCGGTATATCCGTATTTTTCAACTCCCTTAGTCCGTTCACCCTGAGCCTGTCGAAGGGTGAGTCGAAAAAAGACAAAGGTCATCCCTTTTACTTTTTCGTCACGGTTCGACAGGCTCACCGCGAACGGTGTGAGGGTTCGACAAGCTCACCAGTCCGTTCACCCTGAGCCTGTCGAAGGGTGAGTCGAAAAAAGACAAAGGTCAATCCCTTTTGCTTTTTCGTCACGGTTCGACAGGCTCACCGCGAACGGTGTGAGGGTTCGACAAGCTCACCCGTCCGTTCACCCTGAGCCTGTCGAAGGGTGAGTCGAAAAAAGACAAAGGTCATCCCTTTTACTTTTTCGTCACGGTTCGACAGGCTCACCGCGAACGGTGTGAGGGTTCGACAGGCTCACCGTAAGCGGTGTGAGGGAGACAAAGGGCTAATCCATCCCTTAGGACAAATATGAAACTTCAGGAAATTCTTCAGAAAAGCCTCTGGCAGATTCCCCTCATCCTTGCAATCTCCACCTTTCTGGCCCTTGGCATAAACCTCCTCAGAAAGGATGGCCTTCCCCTTTTCAAAACTCCGGAAGCCCTTCTTGAGGCTTCGGGGGAAACCCTTTCCATGGAAGAAGCCATACATCTTTTCCGTAAAAATCAGGCTGTTTTTGTGGATGCCCGGGACAAAAGGGATTATGATCAGGGCCGCATTGCGGGCGCACGCCTGCTTGCCTACGATGACTTTGACAACCATATCGCCGATTTTTTTGAAGAGGTGGCGCCGGAAACCTCTCTTGTGGTGTATTGCGATGGCAGGCACTGCGATTTAAGCCATGGCGTAGCAAGGCTTCTGCGGGAGTTCGGCTATGAAAGGGTGAAGGTGCTCGTCAATGGCTGGAGCCTCTGGCAGGAAGCGGGTCTTCCCGTGGAAAGGGGGGGAAAAGGATGACGGAGAAGGCAGTGTACCGGAGAGATTTTCCCTGGGAAGGTCTCTCCCTGGTGGCAAGGGTCAGTCTGGCTCTCATTTTTCTTGCCGCAGGGCTTCCCAAAATCCTCGACCCCAGGGGCTTTGCTCAGATGATTGCCCTGTACCAGATCCTCCCCGATACCCTCATCCATCCTGCGGCCCTGATTCTCCCCTGGCTGGAAGTGCTTCTCGCCCTTCTCCTTCTTTTCCGCATCGCCTATCCGGGGGCCGTACTTCTGACAAACGGCCTTCTTCTCGGATTCACCCTGGCCCTTGCCTTCAATCTTTATCGCGGGCTTGACATCGCCTGCGGCTGTTTTTCCACCCGACCGGAAGAGGCTTCCGGAGACACCCTCTTCTATCTTCTGAGAGATGCCTCCTTTCTTCTCCTCTCCTCCTGGCTCTTTCTCGATCTTTTAAGGAAAAAATCATGAACCTCTTCAGATTCATCGTATTCGGCCTGGTACTCTGCTGCGCCCCCCTTGCATCCGCAAACGCAGAGATTCCCGAACTGCCCGTCAAGGGCATGGTCACCATGATTGATCTTGGTGCGGAAAGCTGCATCCCCTGCAAAATGATGGCTCCCATCCTGAAGGAACTTGAAAAAGAATACGAAGGCCGGGCGGCCATTGTCTTCATTGACGTGTGGAAACATAAAGAAGAAGCCAGAAAATACGGTATCCGGGGTATTCCCACCCAGATTTTCTATGATCAGGAGGGAAAGGAAGTGGGGCGCCATGTGGGCTTCATGGACAAAAAAAGCATTGTGGACGTACTGAAACAACTGGGTGTGGAATAAACAAAAAAACACCACCGGGAGAAAAAATCATGTTCCAGGACTTCTTCATAACCCTGCATCAATGGATGATGGGCGGCTTCTGGATTGGAGCCGCAGGCAGTTTTCTCTGGGGTATGGTAAGTGTGCTGCTCTCGCCCTGCCACATGGCCTCCATCCCCCTCATTGTGGGCTATGTGGCGGGCCAGGAAGAAAGCCCCAAAGCCTCACGGGGGGTCTTTTATGCCCTGGCCTTTACCCTGGGACTTTTCATCACCATTGCGGTTTTGGGGATTCTCGCCACCCTTCTCGGGCGTATGATGGGAGACATCAGCCCCTACTGGACCCTCCTTGTGGGAGTTCTCCTCCTCTGGGTGGCCCTCGACATGCTGGGGGTTCAGGCCTGCTCCATGTCCGGCGGTGCCCTTTCGAAACTGCGGGTACGGGGGCTTTCCGGAGCCTTCATCCTGGGACTGGCCTATGGCATTCTCTCCGGCTCCTGCACCTTCGGCTTCATCGCCCCCATCCTCGCCCTCATGACCCTTCAGGAAACACTGGCCTCGGGCCTTGTCTTTATCCTGCTCTTTGGCATCGGCCACTGCCTTCCCATTGCCATTGCCGGATCCAGCATGGCCTTTGTCCGAAAGGTGCTGGAAAGCGGTTTTTTCCAGCGAAGCGGTCTGTGGTTCAAAAAATCCGCAGGTCTTGGCATCGGAGTGCTGGGTCTCTACTTCATCATCCGGCCCTTTCTTACGGATGCGCCTTTATAAAAGCCCACTCCGCCAATGAAGCGGAAAAAAACTGCAGGCTTGCGAAGTCCTGCTGGACACCTGTACCCGCCAGGTATTTGAAAGCCATGATGAAAACCGTGAGAACCCGCCAATTCAGAATGAAAAACAGGTACCAAACGCCCATCCCATCCCCAGGCCACCTGTCCGGGTACCCGCCCTGATGCAGAATGGACGGAAAAGCCTGAGTACGACGGAAGATGGCCTTGACCATCCCCCGCCCCCCATCCTGTTTTCCCTCATTTGGATACACAGAGGAGTTTTCCATGTACCAGATATGCCTTGTCGGCATTGGCGGCTTTTTCGGAGCCATTGCAAGGTATGCAATGGCAGGCCTTGTCCATCTCCTGACGGACAGCGTTTCCTTTCCTTACGGAACCCTTGTGGTAAACGTCATCGGCTGTTTTCTCATGGGGATCCTGTCCCACCTCATGGAATACCATTCCGGGATGACGGCAGAGGTTCGCCTGCTGCTCATGATCGGATTTCTGGGCTCCTTCACCACCTTTTCCACTTTCAGCAACGAAACCATGAACCTCATGAACAGCTCCTTTTTCATGGGTGCCGTCAATATCGCAGCCCATGTCTTCCTTGGCATGACCGCCCTCATGCTTGGCCGCTTCTTAACCATCACACTCTGGAGATGACACCCATGAAGCTTCTGGATGAAGGACAACTGCTCAGAATATACATCGGGGAAAGCGACACCTATGAAAAAATCCCCCTCTATGAATGGCTTGTCATTGAAGCCAAAAAACAGGGACTGGCGGGTGCAACCGTCTCCCGTGGCATCATGGGCTTTGGTGCCAACAGCCGCATCCATACCTCCAAAATCCTGCGCCTTTCCTTTGACCTGCCCATTATCGTGGACATTGTGGATTCACCGGATAAAATACAGAATTTTCTCACAAATGTCGGAGATGTGATCAAAAACGGCCTGGTTATTCTTGAAAATACCCAGGTGCATCTTTACAGAAACAACGTACAACCCTGAAGAATCATCGGGGGAAAGCCGGATCCGATATCATCTCAAAAATATTGGCAAGGTTCTTCCAGCTGCCACCGAGTCAGGGCCGCATGCTGGCCTCCAGCTTTGGCAAGCGAAACGCCTTTGTCGTACTCCCCATTGCCCTCGCACTGCCGCCAGAACTGGAACCCGCCGTGGTTGTCATCGTATTTCAGTCTTTGGTGGAACTCTTGGGCATGAATCTTTTCATCGGATGGATTCCATAAAAAACGCTTCCCCGCTTCCAGGTCATCACAACAACAAAAGAAAAAGATTGACCTGAAAAACATCCATGTGCTATGGGACACCCGGTTTTTTAGCGGGGGCTTTCCGCACCCCGCCAGTCATCAACCTGAAAATGGAGACCCGCAACAGAAATGGACGAAGGCAGTAGTTGCTCCACAACATTTTGCTTTCCCAACAGGCCCCTGGCCACATCCGCACACCTGCGTGCGCAAAAGACGGCAGTTCTCCTGACAGGCTCCTAGCCCTCTCACGGTTCCCTCCGCCGCCTTTCCCATGCGCGGCGTGCCTTTTTGAGGTGAACCATGAAAACGCATTCCATCTATTCCACCCTTCAGACCTTCATCAGCAGCAACAATGACAGGGAACTCGTCCAGTTCTGCGCGAGACAGCATCCTGCCGATCTGGCTGGGGCCCTCGAAGAAGCCCTGACCCAGGACATTTACTTTGTCATGACCCGGCTGGATCCGGGAACAGCATCAGAAATTCTTTCCCACCTGACACCGGGACTGCAGTCCAAAGTGCTGATTGTGCTGTCCGATGAGGAGCTGAGCGCCATCATCCAGGAAATGTATGCCGATGACCGGGTGGATCTCATCCGCAATATTCCCGATATCCGCAAAGACAGACTGCTGCACATGCTGGCCAAAGCGGAAAGACAGGATATCCTTAAACTGGAATCCTATGCCGAAGGCACGGCGGGCGCCATCATGACATCGGATTATGCGGTCCTGCCCGCCCATATCACCGTAAGGGATGCCCTGGAAAAACTGCGCCTGGAAGCACCCGACAAGGAAACCATCTATTATGCCTATGTGATCAACAGTAACCGCAGCCTCATCGGTTCCGTATCCCTGCGCCAGCTTATCATGGCCAGGCCCGATACCCCCATCCAGACCCTCATGACCCCGGAGCCTGTACGGGCCAAGGTGGAGGAAGATCAGGAAGAGGTTGCAAGAAAAATCCAGAAATACGACCTTCTCGCCATTCCCGTTACCAACGGCAACGAGGTTCTTGTGGGCATCATTACCCATGACGATGTGGCGGATGTTCTGGAAGAAGAAACCACGGAAGACTTTCACCGTTTGGCGGCCATGAGCCATAAGGTGCCGGATCTGAACATCAACATCCGCGACGCCCGCTTTTTCACCATGATCCGCAAGCGCCTTCCCTGGCTTCTCGTGCTGGTCTTCATGAATATCTTCTCGGGTGCGGGGATCGCCGCCTTTGAAGACACCATCGCTGCGGTTGTTGCCCTGGTCTTTTTTCTGCCCCTTCTCATCGACAGCGGCGGCAACGCCGGTTCCCAGTCCGCCACCCTCATGGTGCGCGCTCTGGCCATCGGCGATGTAAAACTGAAAGACTGGCTGGGGCTGCTGAAAAAGGAAATCCTCGTCGCCCTTGGTATCGGTCTTGTCATGGGACTTGCCGTATCCCTGATCGGCATTTTCCGCGCAGGTCCGGAAGTGGCTGTGGTGGTGGCCATGACCATGGTGCTCACCGTTCTCTTCGGAAGCCTTGTGGGCATGAGCCTCCCCTTCCTCCTCACCCGCTTCCGGATGGATCCGGCAACGGCCAGCGCGCCGCTCATCACATCCATTGCGGATATCGGCGGGGTACTGATCTATTTCAGCATTGCAAGCTGGTATCTGAAGGACATCATTGCAGCCGCAGGCACGGCCTGACCCCACGGAACAAAAAAGACCGCACCCCTCCCTTGCCTAACGGGGAAAGGTGCGGTCTCCCCAGATCACCTGACCTACGATGCAAAGATCTTTGAGAGGACTGGTATACGGTGCATACCGGTTCTGATTCCGACTGATCACACGGCACATCCCGCCGGGTAGAAGCTCCAGCTCCTTGATCACCAGGTTCTCATCAAAACGAAGCACAAAAACACAACCGTCCTTCGGGCTGCGCCTGCCCAGATCAATCATGACCATGCCGCCATCCTGAATATCAGGCTCCATGGAATCCCCGGTAGGCCGGAAAACTTTATTTGAGACTCTGGTTCGAATTATTTGAGACTCGCTCCAATTATTTGAGATTTGATATGCCCCCCCCTCGGCATTACCCCATCCTGCCGCCAAAACCCCAAATCAAACGCTTGGATTCCGTCGGAAAACCGCTTGTTCGATGAGCTTCTTCCTGATTCTGTAGCTGTCTGCATGGCTGGCGTGTCCCAGCCAACTGTTCAGGCGCTGCCGAACACCAGACATGCCTACCTCCCCACGTGCATATTGTTTTTGCATCATCTTCAACCGAGACCGCATACGCTTGACGGAATCCCTGCGGAGCCTCCTGTGGGTGGTCCACATTCTGTATCCCAAAAAATCCAGCGCTCGCCCATGCTGGATGCTCACCGGGAAGATCTGGGTTTTATTATTCAGCTTCAGCCGCAACACATCCCACAGCCAA